>JAYQUR010000416.1:0-2880 GCA_038148075.1 Alphaproteobacteria bacterium
GTATCGAGCGCCGCACCCTTCATCGTCTTCTGGGTGTCGATGATCTCCTCGAAATTGTCGTGATCGACGCCGAGGACAACATCGCCGTACATCTGGATGAAGCGCCGGTACGAGTCCCATGCGAAGCGCGCATCCCCGCTCTTGGCAGCGAGACCCTCGACGGTTTCCATGTTGAGCCCGAGATTGAGCACGGTGTCCATCATGCCCGGCATCGAGACGCGCGCGCCCGAGCGGACGGATACGAGAAGGGGATCGGCGCTGTCGCCGAACCTGGCGCCGACCGTCTCCTCGATGAAGGCAAGCGCCTCGTCGACCTGGCCGGAAAGCGTATCGGGATAGGTTTCGTCATTGTCGTAGTAGGCGGTGCACAATTCCGTGGTGATCGTGAAGCCGGGCGGAACCGGCAGGCCGAGCGACGACATCTCCGCAAGGTTCGCCCCCTTGCCCCCGAGCAGGTTCTTCATGTCGGCAGCCCCTTCGGAACTGCTGCCGCCGAAGCGATAAACCCATTTGGTGTCGCTCATCCGTTCAGCCTTCTATCTGGGAGAAATCGGCGATCCGGCCGAGCGTGGACCGGAACTGCGACAGGAGGCGCAACCGGTTGGCGCGCACGCCGGCATCGTCGGCATTGACCGTGACATTGTCGAAGAAGCTGTCGACGGGCGCGCGCAGGCCCGACATCGCCTCCATCGCCTTCACGTACTCTTCCGCGCCTATCGCCGCGTTGGCGCCCGCCGCACTTCTGCCGAGATTTTCGAAAAGGGCCTTTTCCTCGTCCCGGTCGAGCAGGTCGGGTGCGACGTCGCCGTCGTACTGCGCCGAATCCTTCTTTTCCTCGATGGCGACGATGTTGCTCGCGCGCTTGTAGGCGGCGAGCAGGTTGCCGCCGTCCTCGGTCTCGAGGAATCGAGACAGCGCTCCGACGCGCGCCATCAGGCGCACGAGATCGTCCTCACCGCCGAGCGCGAAAATCGCCGAGATATAGTCGTGGCGAACGCCTTCCTCGCGCAGGTGAACCTTCAGCCGGTCGGCGAAGAAATCGAGCAGGTCCTGTTCAAGCACCTTGGGCTTGTGCCCGCCGTCGAGCTGCTTCTCGAAATCGGCGACGGTCTCGTTGTAGCCCCAGTAGGCCTTGCGGAAGGCTTTGCGCAGCGGCAGGCGGAGTTTGTTCTCCAGCACCAGACGGATGATGCCGAGCGCGGCGCGACGGAGCGCATAGGGATCGCGCGAACCGGTCGGCGTCTCGCCCACGGCAAAGAAGCCCACCAGCGTATCCAGCTTGTCGGCGAGCGCCACGGCGACCGACAAGGGCGCGGTCGGGCAGTCGTCGTTGGGCCCGGCGGGCGAGTAGTGATCGGCGATGGCGTCGGCGACGGTCGCACCCTCGCCGTCGTTGAGCGCGTAATAGCGGCCCATCGTTCCCTGCAGTTCGGGAAATTCGAACACCATCTCGCTGACGAGATCCGCCTTGGCGAGCCGCGCGGCGCGCATCGCATCGCCGGCGTCGCAGCCGGGCACGAACGGCGCGAGCTCGCCGGCGAGCGCGGTGATGCGCTCGACCTTCTGCGCCATGGTGCCGAGCTTGGCGTGGAACACGCTGCCCGCGAGGTTGTGCACCCGGCTTTCGAGCGTCGCCTTGCGGTCCTGATCCCAGAAGAACTTGGCGTCGGACAGGCGCGCGCGCAGCACGCGCTCGTTGCCCGCGACGATGGCCTCGCCGCCGTCCTTGGCCTCGGTGTTGGCGACCACGACGAAGCGCGGCGCGAGGCTGCCGTCGGCGTTGAGCAGCGAGAAATATTTCTGGTGCGCCCGCATCGAGGTGATCAGTACCTCGTCGGGCACGTCCATGAAGGCATCGTCGATCCGCCCCGACAGCACGACCGGCCATTCGACCAGCCCCGCGACCTCGTCGAGCAGGCCGGGATCGTCCTTGAGGGTCAGACCGTGTTCGGCGGCGATCTTCGCCGCGCCGTCGGCGATCTTCGCCTTGCGCTCGTCGCGGTCGAGGATGACGTGCGCGGCACGGAGCTTCGTTTCGTAGTCTGCGAAGTCCTCGACCTCGAATGCGTCGGGCGCGAGGAAACGGTGGCCGGACGTGCTATCACTAAATTCGATAAAATGTTCCAAGTTCTCATTGGGGAAATTGGTTTCGAAATGAATTCTCCCCTGGATTTTCTCGCCGTTGAAAACGAGAAGAATGCTTCGTAATGGCCTTATGTAATTTTGACGGGTATCGCCCCATCGCATCGATTTTTGCCAAGGCAGGGACCAAACAACTTTTCCAAGAATATCGACCAGCACCCCATTAACAGCTTGGCCTTTCCTCTCGATCACCGCAAAAAGAAACGTCCCCTTCGAGGTCTCGCGTACCTCGCACTGCTCGCGCGTCACGCCGTTGCCTTTCAGGAAACCCTCGATCGCCTTGTCGGGCGCGTCCGCACGAGGGCCCCGGCGTTCTTCGCGGAGATCCGGCTGCTTTTCGGGCAGGTCGTCGACGACGAGCGTGAGCCTGCGCGGCGTCACGTAGGCGCGCGTCTCGCCGTGTTCCAGCCCCGCGTCCTTGAGCGCGGCGACGGCAAGACGCTGCAAATCGTCCGCTGCGCGGGCCTGCATACGCGCGGGAATTTCCTCGGAGAAAAGTTCGATTAGAAGCTCAGGCATGGGAAACTAACGGGCGGTTGCAGGCGCCCCCCTCCCTCACCCTCCCCCTGCAAGCGGGGAGAGGGGACAGGATCACGTTCGGGTACCTCCACCGGATCCCCTCCCCCTCGAGGGGGAGGGTCAGGGAGGGGGTGCCCCTCCCGGTCGTTGCTACGCCGATCATTCCGTCGCCGCGGCTGCCGCCTCGATGCCGAGCCAGGCCTCGCAGCAGCCCGTCGC
>JAYQUR010000417.1:0-2855 GCA_038148075.1 Alphaproteobacteria bacterium
TTACAGACGTTCCTTCCGACGCTTCGCAGGCGATCAAGGAACAGGAAGGTTCATTAGTTACCTCGTCCATTGGCCAGACGCTGCTGTTCGACAAGCGCGACAACAGGTTCGATCCCACGGGCGGATATTTCATAGAGGTCGAGAACACCTTTGCGGGTCTCGGCGGTGACAGCCAGTACCTGCGGAACGACATTTCCAGCGCCTATTACTACCAGGTCGTCGACGAATGGGTGGTGAACGTGGGCGCCGCGACCGGTTACATACTCAGCCTAGGCGAGGATATCCGGATCGTGGACCGCTTCTTCGTCGGTGGCTCCTCGCTTCGCGGGTTCGAATCGGCGGGTATCGGTCCGCGCGATATTTCCACCGACGACGCGTTGGGCGGGCGCTGGTACTATCGAGGCACGCTCGGCGTAACATTCCCGCTCGGGCTTCCGAACGAGTTCGGAGTTAGGGGCAGGCTGTTTACCGATGCCGGCAGTCTTGGCAGCAGCGGTAGTTCGGTAGAGGGGGGGACCGATACGGGCTCGTTACGCGTCGCCCTGGGTGCTGGATTCGCGTGGAGTTCGCCGTTCGGTCCGGTCACCGTCGATTTGTCGCGCGCGGTCGTGAAAGAAGATTTCGACAAGACGGAGATTTTCCGGTTCAGTTTTGGTACAAGATTCTAATGATGCTTCAACCGCTTATATTTCGGCCATCGCGCGTTCTGTGCGCCATCGTTCTGGTTCTCGTCACGGTCACGACCGTACGAGCGGAGGAGATCGAAAGCCCCCGCATCGGAATCGTCGACGTGCAGCGCGTCCTGCGCGACGCCAAGGCGGCAAAGAGCGTCCGGCCCGAGATGAAGAAGCTTCGCAAGGCCTTTCAGGCGCAGGTCAAGAATCAGGAACAGGCGCTCCGGACGGCCGAGCAGGAGCTTGCCCAGCAGCGAGCGATCCTGTCGCGCGAGGCGTTCTCCGAAAAGAGACGAGCCTTCAGCGAGCAGGCGAGCGAGGCACAGCGCGCCGTTCAAGCCCAACGGCGAGAACTCGACAAGGCGTTCAACGCGACAAAGAACATCATCCTCGAGAATCTCATTCAGGTGGCGCAGAACGTCGCCAAGGCCAGGAAGCTGAATATCGTGATGGAGAAGCGTTTCGTGTTCATTTCGGCGCGGGCGCTCGACATTACCGACGAAGTGCTCGCCGGGCTCGACAAGCGGCTCCCGGTCATCGCCATTACCGTCGACAAGCCCAATCAGAACGAAGGCGGCGCGAAAGGTCAGCGTTAGCGATGCCGGATGCGCGTTTTTTCACCCCGGAGGGGCCGTTCTCGCTGAGCGAACTGGCCCGAATTTGCGGTGCGAAGATCGCGAACTCTTCCGATGACGCCCAGGTCTTTTCAAATGTAGCCCCGTTACAAGATGCGGGCCCCGAAGACCTCAGTTTTCTGGACAACAAGGCCTATGTGGACGCATTTGCGGTCACCAGGGCGGGATGCTGCATTGTCGCACCTGATCACGCGAACCGCGCGCCGGCCGGCGTCGCATTGCTTGTCTCGAACGAACCTTATCTTGCCTACGCGCAGTGTGCGGCCGCCTACTATCCGCGGACGGAGGACGGATATATTCCTGCCTCGGCGGACGAGTGCGTCCATCCCTCGGCCGAAATCGGTGCCGGAACCGTCATCGCTCCCGGAGCGGTAATCGGCCCGGCAGCAAAGATAGGCGAGAACTGCAGGATTTCGCCGCATGTCTATATCGGCGAAGGCGTGACGATCGGAGACAATTGCCGGATCGGTCCGTCCGTAAGCTTGCGGTACTGCATCGTCGGCTCCCACGTGACCCTGTATGCGGGCGTGCGAATCGGCGAAGCGGGGTTCGGTTTTGCGCGGGGGCCCGCAGGCGCGGTAACGGTACCGCAGGTCGGGCGCGTGATTATCGAGGATTTCGTTGAGGTTGGCTCCAACTCGACCATCGACAGGGGGGCCGGTCCGGACACCGTTATCGGTGCCGGGACCAGGATTGATAATCTTGTACAGATCGGGCACAACGTCAGCATCGGTAAGGGCTGCATCGTTGTCGCTCAGGCCGGTATCGCCGGAAGCACGCAAATCGGAAACGGAGTGCAGATTGGCGGACAATCGGGCTTTGCGGGTCATCTGAAAGTCGGCGACGGCGCCAGGATTGCGGCGAGGTCCGGCGTTATGAAGGATATTCCGCCGGGGTTTACCGTTTGCGGCATGCCGGCCGTCCCGATCAAGCAGTACTTCCGCCAGGTCGCAATGGTATCCCGACTGGCGGAGAAGAAGGGAAAGTAGAATGGATACGGTGGAATCGGATGCTGCGGTAGACGAGATCGACGTCGAACGGATCATGGAAATGATCCCTCACCGGTACCCGTTTCTCATGATCGATCGGGTCGTCGACATCGTTCCGAACATACGCGCAACCGGCGTCAAGAACGTCACGATCAACGAACCCTATTTCGCCGGGCATTTTCCGCAACGCCCCGTAATGCCGGGGGTGCTCATCATCGAGGCAATGGCGCAGACGGCTGCCGTCTTCGTCGTTCATACCCTCGGTCCCGACGCCGAAGGCAAGCTGGTATATTTTATGTCAATCGACGGGGCGCGGTTCCGGAAGCCCGTCACGCCCGGCGATCAGCTCCGTGTCGAGGTGACCAAGGAGCGAAGCCGAGGAAACGTCTGGAAGTTCACCGGCCGAGCGACCGTCGAGGGCGTGCTCGTTGCCGAGGCGACATACGCCGCAATGATCATGAACGACTGACAGCCGAAATGACCGACATTCACACCACCGCCATCGTCGATCCGGCCGCCTCGATCGGGGAAGGCGTGAAGATCGGACCGTACTCGGT
>JAYQUR010000418.1:0-2833 GCA_038148075.1 Alphaproteobacteria bacterium
AAATCCTCCGTTACGCAAAGGCCTCAATCTGTCCCAGGGGCGCTGACGTTAGACAGTTCACCGCGCTTGTCGGCCTCGTCGATCTCGCTCGTGCCCGAGAACAGGTCGAAGAGGTTCAGGCCCAGCTGGAATCCGGTGTTGAGCCAGTTGGGGGCGAGATTGAACTGGTCGCTGCTGTAGTTGCGGCCGGCGCTGAGCTTGAGACCCGGCAGCATGTCGAACAGGGCCTCTCGAGCCTGCCACACGCTCATGCGCTCGTTGTAGTCCTCGATCCGGAGCTCGGGCCGGTTGTCGAGCGCGTGCACTTCCATTTCCTCTAGCGTCAGGGGCAGCGTCGGCATCGCGGACGCCAGCCGGACGCTCGCCAGCTCGAAGTCGCTGCCGGGCTGGATGTTCAGCAGTTCGGCAAGTTCCGCCTTCGCTTCGCGCAGCTCGCGCTGGACGTCGAGCGCCTGGCGCACGGATTCTATGATTTCGCGGCGGTAGGCGACCGATTTCGCGATATCGTTTGCGCCGGTGGCTTCGAGGTTGCGCGATTCACGGATAGCGACCTTCATGCTTTCGGCGACCGTCCGGACCCGACCCATAAGGCGCTCGGCGCCCACGGCGCGCCAGTAGGCGATGCGCACCTGTTTGATGATGTCCTGCAGCGCCTTCCGCTGGCGTTCGCGGGCGACGAGTACCTCGTCGGCCTGGCGGCGGGCGCGCGCGTAGCTTACCCCGAGATCGAGAATGTTCCAGGTGAGGCTGACGTTCGCCGACTTCACGACGCGGTCGTCGGTCGACGAGAGCTGCTGCGTGTTGCGGTCCCATTCCAGGTCGCCCTCGAGGGTGGGCAGCATGTCGATGTTCTTGGTCCGAAGTTCCGCATCCTCGATTTCGGTCTCGATCTCCTTGACGCGTCGCTGCAGGTTGAACGCGATGGCGCGCGCCATTGCTTCCTCGAGGGTGATCGGGGCGGACGGCGTATAGGAGATGTCATGAAGCGTCGCGAGGTCCTGAGCCGCGCGTTCCGCCCGCGCTTCTCCGTCGAGCGGCTTCGGTTCAAGCGCGCAAGCCGTCAGCAGCACGCACAAAGCCGCCGCCAGAAGCGGTGCCCGAGCGGATTTGCAAATGGTACGCGTCATCGAATCACCTACGCGCCGCTCGTTGGTTGAACGGCGGATTAACGATTAGGCTGGAATGATGAAAAACGCGTAAAATTCGCGACGAATTCGAACCTTCGGAGCTCCGAAAACAGCCGATTTCCGCAAACATCCCGTCCGATGTGTATTCCGGCGGTGCAGGCGGCTAGGCTAAGCACCGAACGGAGGAAACGCATGTCCTGCAACCAGACGAACGATCACCATGTGCCGGTGACGGTGGTTTCGGGTTTCCTCGGCGCCGGAAAGACGACGCTGCTCAATCGCCTGCTCGCGCAACCTGCGATGGCTGGCGCCGCCGTGATCATCAACGAATTCGGCGAGGTGGCAATCGATCACCTGCTGGTCGAGGACATGCCGGGCGACGCGGTGCTGCTGGAATCGGGATGCGTTTGCTGCGCCATCCGCGGCGATCTGGTGGATACAATGGGCCGCATGATGTGGCAGGCCGAGAACGGTGAACTTCCGGCATTCGACCGGCTGGTGGTCGAGACCTCCGGCATTTCCGACCCGGCGCCGGTCCTGCAGACCGTCATGTCGGATCCCATGTTGACGCCACTCTACAAGCTGAACGGGCTGGTCACGGTTGTCGACGCGGTGAACGGCCTGTCCCAGATCGAAAATTTTCCCGAAGCCGAGAAACAGGCCGCGCTCGCAAGCAGGCTGCTGATCAGCAAGACGGATATTGCCGACCCGGCGGCCCTCGACGCATTGCGGCGCCGGCTTCGTTCGCTGAATCCTGCCGCGCCGGTCCGCGATGTCGTCCTGGGCGCCGTGGATTGTGCGGAGATCCTCGGCGATACGGATTTCGACCCCGGGGAAGCGGCACGGGATCCGGAGGACTGGCTTTCGGCATTAACGGGCGAAGCCGGCGATCATCGCGAGCACGGACATCGCGACGGTAACCGTCACGCGGTCCGCTCGTTCTGCCTCGTGCGCGAGGCGCCGTTGCCGTGGGAGGGCGTGCGCGCCTGGCTCGATTCCGTGACGACGCTGCGCGGCGCCGACCTCCTGCGCGTCAAGGGGATCATTGCTGTCGAAGGCGAAGAGCGGCCGGTCGTCCTTCATGGCGTTCAGCACGTGTTCCATCCGCCGCGGTTTCTCGATGCGTGGCCCGGCGACGACCGGCGGAGCCGGATCGTCTGCATCGCGCGCGGCATCGCGGAGAGCGACATGGCGAATGCGCTCGACGCGGCAGTCGGAAATCGGCCAAACTGAAATCAACAATGCGGCGACAACCGATAAACATCGGAATTTAGGGAGCGAAAATGAGCAACCACGAAATGGTCAACGTGAAGCTGATTTCGCAGAACACCCTCGAGGGGTTCGGCGGCATCGGCGAAGGGATGATGATCCAGGAGGTCAAGGACGGCCGCCGGGTCATGTGGCTCGCCCACGAAGGTGCGCCCAAGAACTTCACCGGGGTCGACGTCACCGATCCGAAGAACATGAAGGTGATCTGCCAGACCGACCTGCCGCACAACAACATGCGTTCGAACTCGCTCGATCTGTGCGGCGACCTGCTCGCGGTTGCCTACCAGACGTTGGGCCCGAAGGGGCTGGGCGATCCGGGCCTCGACATGGATCCCGCGGGGATCGAACTGTTCGACGTCAGCGATCCCGAAAACCCGAAGAGCGTCGCGCTCTATTCGTGCAAGGGGCCGGGTTCGTTCGGCGTCCATCAGCTCTGG
>JAYQUR010000419.1:0-2821 GCA_038148075.1 Alphaproteobacteria bacterium
ATCGCAGCATGCTTCACAGTCGGCTGCAGATACTGACCGATGGTGAGGAAATCGACGTCCGCCGCACGCAGATCGTCCATCACCTGAAGGACCTCTTCCCTGCTCTCGCCGAGACCAACCATCAGACCGGATTTCGTGAAAATCGACGGGTCGAGGCGCTTCACGTCCGACAGCAGGCGCAGCGAATGGAAATAACGCGCGCCCGGCCGGATCGGCGCGTAGAGGCGCGGCACGGTTTCCAGGTTGTGATTGAACACGTCGGGCTTCGCCGCGACGATGGTCTCGACCGCTCCCGCCTTCTTCTGGAAGTCGGGCGTCAGGATTTCGATGGTGGTGTCCGGCGAGGTCTCGCGGATGCGCCCGATAGTCTTTGCGAAATGCTCCGCGCCGCCGTCGTCGAGATCGTCGCGGTCGACCGACGTGATAACCACGTGATTGAGGCCGAGCTCCGCAACCGCGACGGCGACGTGCTCGGGCTCGAGCGCATCGAGCGGATCCGGCATGCCGGTCGCGATGTTGCAGAATGCGCAGGCGCGCGTGCAGATGCCGCCCATGATCATCATCGTCGCGTGCTTCTGTGCCCAGCATTCGCCGATGTTGGGACACGCCGCCTCTTCGCACACGGTGTGCAGGTCGAGCTTCCGCATCAGCTCGCGTGTTTCCTGGTAGACCGGCGACGTCGGCGCCTTCACGCGGATCCACGGCGGCTTCCGCTGGATCGGATTGTCCGGCTTGTGCGCCTTTTCGGGATGGCGCAGACGAGGCGTTTCGGCGGAAACGGTCATGTTCTCAGAAATGGACAGCCCTGCCGTAAGCGTCAAGCACCGACTCGTGCATCATCTCGGACAAGGTCGGATGCGGGTAGATGTTTTCCATAAGCTCGGCTTCGGTGGTTTCCAGCGTGCGCGCGACCACGTACCCCTGGATCAGCTCGGTCACTTCCGCGCCGATCATGTGGGCCCCCAGCAGTTCGCCCGTCTTCGCATCAAACACGGTTTTTATTAACCCTTCGCTATCGCCGAGCGCGATCGCCTTGCCGTTGCCGATGAACGGAAACCGGCCAACCTTCACGTCGTGGCCCTGCTCCTTCGCCTTCGCCTCGGTCAGACCGACCGATGCGACCTGAGGGCGGCAATAGGTACAGCCGGGGATGTTGCCGGTATTAAGCGGATGGGTCTTCTCGCCGGCGATCTTCTCGACGCAGATGACGCCCTCGTGGCTTGCCTTGTGAGCGAGCCAGGGCGGGCCGGCCAGATCGCCGATGGCGTAGACGCCGGGTTCCGCGGTCTCCATCCATTCGTTGATGACGACATGCCCCCGGTCGACTTCGACCTTGGTGTCCTCGAGCCCGATATCCTCTACATTTCCGGTAATGCCGACGGCGAGGATGACACGGTCGACCGTCAGCTTCCCGGTTTTGCCGTCCGCCGTCTCGATGCTGGCGGTAACGTTGTTCGATCCGGTCTCTAGGGCGTCGACCTTTACGCCGGTATGGATGGTCATCCCCTGCTTCTCAAACGCCTTGCGGGCGAGACCCGAAATTTCCTCGTCCTCGACCGGCAGGATGCGGTCCATCACCTCGACGACCGTCACGTCCGCGCCGAGATCGTTGTAGAAGCTCGCGAACTCGATCCCGATCGCGCCCGATCCGATGACCAGCAGCGACTTCGGCATGGTGTCGGGCACCATCGCTTCCTTGTAGGTCCAGATCAGCTTGCCGTCGGCCTCCAGCCTGGGCAGCGTCCGCGCTCGGGCGCCGGTCGCGAGGATGATGTGATCGGCCGACAGTTCCGACGCCGTGCCGTCGGCGTCCGTCACGGCAAGCTTGCCGCCGCCGGCGAGCTTGCCGGTGCCCATGATCACGTCGACCTTGTTCTTCTTCAGAAGATGGCCGACGCCCTGGTTGAGCTGTTTCGCCACGCCGCGCGAGCGCTCCACGATCTTCTTCACGTCGAACGAGACGTCGCCGACCTTGATCCCGAAGGCGTCCGCATGATCGATAAGGTGCTTGATCTCCGACGAGCGCAGCAGCGCCTTGGTCGGGATGCAGCCCCAGTTGAGGCAGATGCCCCCGAGATGCTCGCGCTCGACGACTGCCGCCTTCATTCCGAGTTGCGCGGCGCGGATCGCGGCGACGTAGCCGCCGGGACCGCCGCCCACGACGATCACATCGTATTTCGTGTCAGCCATGTCGTTCTCCGGTTAGAGCAGCATCGACGGCGGATATTCAACGTAGCGCTTGATCGCAGCGAGCAGTTCCGCCCCGATCGCGCCGTCGACAACCCGGTGATCTACGGAGAGCGTGGTGCTCATCACCGTCGCCGGCACGATTTCGCCATTCCTGACCACCGGGCGTTGCTCGCCCGCGCCGACCGCGAGGATGCAGGCCTGCGGCGGATTGATGACAGCGTCGAACTGCTTCACGCCGAACATGCCGAGGTTCGAGATCGAGAACGACCCGCCCTGGTATTCCTCCGGCATCAGCTTGCCGTCGCGCGCGCGGGTCGCGAGATCCTTCATGTCCGCCGATATCTGCTTGAGGCCTTTCTTCTCCGCGCCGCGGACGATCGGCGTAATCAGCCCGCCGGGTATCGCGACGGCCACCGATATGTCTGCCGTCGAGAACTGGCGAATCTCGTTTTCGTTCTCATAGGCGGCGTTCGCCGCGGGTACGTCCATCAGCGCGAGCGCGCAGGCCCGGATGATGAAATCGTTGACCGAGATCTTCACGTCCTCCTGCGCCTCGTTCAGCGCCTTCCGGACCTTGAGCAGTTCGTCGATCTCGCAATCCATCGTCAGATAGAAATGCGGGACCTGCGAC
>JAYQUR010000420.1:0-2803 GCA_038148075.1 Alphaproteobacteria bacterium
GTTCAGTTCCATCCCGAGCTGAAATCGAAGCCGTTCGAACCCCATCCGCTGTTCACGTCGTTTATCCGCGCGGCGATCGACCGGTCGAGGCTCGTCTGATGGCGGCCGCCCAGCGCCGGATCGATATCGGGAACGTCGCGGTCTCCAATGAGTTGCCGTTCACGCTGATCGCCGGGCCGTGCGCGCTCGAAAGCCGCGAACATGCCCTGGAGATGTCGGCGGCGCTGGTCGAGATCACCGCAAAACTCGGCATCTGCCTCATCTACAAGACATCGTTCGACAAGGCGAACAGGACATCGCTGGACAGCCCGCGCGGGATGGGGCTCGAAAAGAGCCTGCCGATCCTCGCAGAGGTGCGCGAGACGCACGGCTGCCCGGTCCTGACCGACGTTCACCTGCCCGATCACTGCGCGACGGTCGCCGAGGCCGTCGACGTCCTGCAGATCCCGGCGTTTCTGTGCCGCCAGACCGACCTGATCGTCGCAGCAGCCGAAACCGGCCGCGCGCTCAACATCAAGAAAGGTCAGTTCCTTGCGCCGTGGGACATGGCGAACGTGGTCAAGAAGGCCGAGGCGGCGGGGAACGAGCGAGTCATGGTCTGCGAGCGCGGAGCGTCGTTCGGCTACAACACGCTCGTCTCGGACATGCGCTCGTTGCCGATCCTTGCGCAAACCGGCTGTCCCGTCGTCTACGACGCGACCCATTCGGTCCAGCAGCCCGGCGGGCAGGGGACATCGTCCGGCGGCCAGCGGGAGTTCGTTCCCGTTCTCGCCCGGGCGGCGCTTGCCATCGGCGTCGGTGCGGTTTTCATGGAGACGCATGAGGATCCCGACAGAGCACCCTCGGACGGTCCCAACATGGTCCGCCTGAAAGAACTGCCGGGCATCCTCGCGACATTGGTCGAAATTGACCGGATCGCCAAGGCGAACCCCGTTTCCATCTGACGTTTTTCGGCGAATTTTCCCGGCCCATTGTTGCGCTCCGGGCGGGCGGGCGGTATCACTCGGCCGCAATCCGATCCCTCCGCCGAAGGTAAGAAAATGTCCGCAATCGTCGATATTCATGCTCGGGAAATCCTCGATTCCCGCGGCAATCCCACCGTCGAGGTCGAAGTCGAACTGGAGACGGGCGCGGCCGGCCGCGCAGCGGTTCCGTCGGGCGCATCGACGGGCGCGTACGAGGCGGTCGAGCTTCGCGACGGCGACAAGGCCCGCTACGGCGGCAAGGGCGTCCTGAACGCGGTTGCAGCGGTCAACGACGAGATCTTCGAGGCGCTGTCCGGCATGGATGCGGACGAGCAGGTGCTGCTCGACGAGCGCATGATCGAACTCGACGGCACCGACAACAAGAGCCGGCTCGGCGCGAACGCTATCCTGGGCGTGAGCCTCGCGGTAGCCAAGGCGGCGGCGGACGATGCCGGCCTGCCGCTCTACCGCTATGTCGGCGGCGCGTCTGCGCGCATCCTGCCCGTTCCGATGATGAATATCCTCAACGGCGGCGCCCATGCGGACAACCCGATCGATTTCCAGGAATTCATGGTAATGCCCGTCGGCGCCGACAGCCTGTCGGAAGGCGTCCGTTGGGGCGCGGAGATATTTCACGCGCTGCGCGCGAAGCTGTCGCAGGCCGGCCATAACACGAACGTCGGCGACGAAGGCGGTTTCGCGCCTAATCTCGGTGGCACGCGCGACGCGCTCGACTTCGTCATGCAGGCGATCTCCGAAACCGGTTTCGAGCCCGGCAAGGACGTCTTTCTGGCGCTCGACGCGGCGTCGACGGAGTTCTTCAAGGATGGCAAGTATCACCTGGAGGGCGAAGGCCGGGTTCTGTCGGCCGAGGAGATGGCCGCCTATTACGCCGAGCTCGTGGGCGTCTATCCGATCGTCTCGATCGAGGACGGCCTCGCGGAAGACGACTGGGAGGGCTGGAAGGCGCTCACCGATACGTTGGGAGGCAGCGTGCAGCTGGTCGGAGACGATCTGTTCGTCACCAACCCCGCACGGCTCGCCGACGGTATCGACCGCGGCGTCGCAAATTCGATCCTGATCAAGGTGAACCAGATCGGCTCGCTGACCGAGACGCTCCAGGCCGTCGAAATGGCGCACAAGGCGTCGTACACCTGCGTGATGTCGCATCGTTCGGGCGAGACGGAGGACACCACCATTGCCGATCTCGCGGTTGCGACCAACTGTGGCCAGATCAAGACGGGGTCGCTCGCGCGATCGGACCGGCTGGCTAAATACAATCAGCTCATCCGGATCGAGGAGGATCTCGGCCCCGCAGCGCTTTACGCGGGCAGCAGTATCCTGATGTAGGCTGATACCGCGCTTTGTGAGTCAATAAATTTTTCTGAGTCGATAATCGGACATTTTTCGGACTTTCCCACAGATTTTTTTCAAATCTGAGTCTTTTTCCTTGACCCAACGAATCGATTTGTGATTCGATTCGTTTATGGGAGCCGTACACGAAATCAAACGCCGGTCGCGCCGGATGATCGTTCCGATTTTCGGGGCGCTATTCGTTTGTTATTTTCTGATCCATGCCTTTCACGGCGACCGCGGCCTGATCGCCGCAATTCACCTTCAGAAGGAAGTCGCCGCTGCGGAAGCGACGCTGAGCGAAACCCGTTCGATCAGGAACGCTCTCGACGAGCGGATTGCGCTGCTTCGCTCGGCGCATCTCGATCCCGATATGCTCGACGAGCGCGCGCGCGTGATGTCCGGTCTGGTGCATCCCGACGAAATCGTATTGATCGACCCCTCGGCTCGGGCTTTGCGGGCAACCAGCCGCCGGTGAGTATCGC
>JAYQUR010000421.1:0-2789 GCA_038148075.1 Alphaproteobacteria bacterium
ATGCCGCCCATGCCGCCCAGGTAGAAGTCGATCCCGAGACCGGGTTCGTGCGCGTGCTCAAATACTGGGTCGTCGAGGATTGCGGGCGTGTCATAAACCCGTTGCTCGTAGAAGAGCAGCAACGCGGCGCCGTGATACACGGTCTTGGCGATGCGCTCTACGAGCATTGTCTCTACGATACGGCCGCGCAGCTGCAGAACGCGACGATGGCGGACTATCTGGTGCCCATGGCGAGCGAAATGCCCGACGTTTCGGTCGGCCACGTTGTGACGCCGTCTTCCAAGACGGACCTCGGCGCGAAGGGGGCGGGCGAAAGCGGCATGGCAGGCGCGCCGCAGACGATCCTGAGCGCCGTGAACGATGCGATCGCGCCGTTCGGCGGCCGTGTGACGGACATCCCCATAACGCCCGAAGACGTGCTGCGCGCGGTCGGCAATCTTTGACGGCATCGTTTCGGGGCTGCGGCGCTATGCGACTTGCCTAAGCGTCCTGGGACTGTTTCAAATAGTGTGAAAGCTCGAGCCGGTTGCCTCGCAGGCCGGACGAAACGGGAGGGGTGAATATGGCCAGGGATAAGGGCCGCAAGGTGGTTTACGTTGCGCATCCGGGAAGCGGGCTCGCGCGATCCAATTTTCCGCTGGAATGTCATGTCGAGGACGGCAAGATCGTCCGCTCGCTGCCTTTCCATATTCCGGAAGATGTCCGGCTTTACGAGATCAAGACATCGCGCGGTACGTTCTCGCGACCCCGCAAGGAAGTGCAGATGCCGCTCGCGTTCGCGGCCAAGCAGCGGATCCATTCCGACGCGCGCGTCCGCTACCCGCTGATCCGGGAAGACTGGAGCCCCGACAATCCCAACCCGTCCGGCCGCGGCGTCAGCGGCTACCGCCGCATCGGCTGGGACGAGGCGCTCGACATCGTCGTCGACCAGCTCAAACGGGTGAAGGAGAAATACGGCTCGATGGAGCCGGTACTAGTCCAGGCCGACGGTCACGGGCAAAGCGGCTATCTCCAATCCCTTCATTTTTGGGGCCACTACCTGTTCGACATGATCCGCGAGCACCTCGACTGGGGCTGGTGGACGCAACAGGTGCGCAACCCCGATAGCTGGGAAGGATATTACTGGGGCGCCAAGCACGTCTGGGGCTTCGACAATTCGTTGGGCGAGCCCATCCAGGACGCTGTCTGGGACGATGTGCTGGAACATGCCGAGATGGTCATCTTCTCCGGTAACGACCCCGAAGCGACGGGCTTCGGCATGTCGGGGAGCGTTGCGCTGGAGATGCCGAAATGGCTTAAGCGCGCCGGCATCAAGATCGTCGCGATCTCTCCCGATCTCAACCATTCGGCGGCGGTCAGCGCGGACACGTGGATTCCGATCAAGCCCAACACGGATGCTGCGCTCTATCTCGCCGTGGCGCATGTGTGGATTGACGAGGGCACATACGACCGGGACTACGTTGCGTCGCACACGCTCGGTTTCGACGAGTTCGAAGCGCACGTTAAGGGCGAGGACGACGGCGTCGCAAAGACGCCCGCGTGGGCATCGGGGATTACGGGTATTCCGGCCCATACGATCCGCGCGCTCGCCCGGGAATGGGCGCGAAAGAAGACAACGCTGTCGGTTTATTTCGGCGGGCCGAAGGTGCGGGGCACGCTGTCCCATCTTGCCGCGCGAACGGAAGCCTATGTACTGGCGATGCAGGGTTTCGGAAGCCCCGGTCGCCAGTTCCTGCGCACCGGCGCACCGTCCTTCTACAAGAAGTCTCTGGCGCAGGTGCCGCGCTACGTCGATGTCGACATGAAGGGCGTCGCGCTGAGCCCGATGATCGAGTACGCGATCGGCCACGGGCCGAAGTCGCCCGTCTTCATTCCGCGCACGCTTGCCGCCGAGGCGATCCGCGATCCCTCTATCGAGTGGCGAAGCACCACGGCGGCCCTGGCGAAGACCGAGGATCAGTTCAACAAATACAAGTTTCCGCCGACCGAGGACCACCCCGGCATCCGCGTCGTCTGGAACGAAAACGGCAGCCAGCCCGGAAGCTGGGGCTACGGCTGGAACTGGCTCGAGGCTCTGCGCAATCCGAAGATCGATTTCGTCGTCGGCGTCCATCCCTGGCTTGAGAACGACATTCCGTATTCCGACATCATTCTTCCCGCGCAGACGAGCTACGAGCACGAGGATCTCGCCGTCGTCCAGCGCAGCGACGTGCTCGCCATGTTCTATCAGGACCAGGCGATCGAACCGGTCGGCGAGTCGCTCAGCGATTACGAGATCCACCGCCGGATCGGCCTGCGGCTCGGCTTGGACGAGCAGTTCCCCGAGGCGCAAGTGTGGCTGAAGAACGCCTACGAGGGGACGCTTGCAGCGACCAAGCTCGGCGTGACGTGGGAGGAGTTCAAGAAGCGCCAGTTCGTCGTCTACGACTGCCCGACCTGGGAGGAATGGGTCGAAATCAAGAAGGAATACGGCTATGGCGAGAAGACCGGCGGGTTGAGCTGGTTCTACGAAAAGGCAGAAGGTCTCGATACGCCATCCGGCAAGATCGAGTTCGTGTCTTCCCGCATCAAGGAACTGGACCCCGACAATACGGAGCGCCCGCCGCTCGCCAAATGGATGCCGCACCCGGAGCTGCAGGGGACGGCGCGCTCCGAAAAATATCCCTTGTCCGTGATGGCGAACCATCCGCGTTTCCGTTTCCACGTTCAGGGCGACGATCTCCAATGGATCCGCGAGGCGACCAAGGTGCGCGGTCCCGACGGATACATGTACGAGCCCTGCTGGATCC
>JAYQUR010000422.1:0-2773 GCA_038148075.1 Alphaproteobacteria bacterium
GTTCGGGTGGAACTCGGCGAAGCTCTCGGCGCAATCGCCGCCCTGCAGCAGGAAGGCCTTGCCCTTGGACACGTCGGCGAGCTGGCGGCGCAGCTTGCGCGCCTCGCCTGCGAACACCAGCGGCGGATAGCCGCGAAGCTTGTTTTCGGCCGCGGCAAGGGCCGCCTGGTCGGGATAGTCCGGAACCTGGATGATGGGCTTGCTTCGCCAGCTGTCGGGCGACCATTTCCCCGTCATGGTCATCCTCTCTTCGTCTCGAGTAACAGAAAGACCCGCGTATACGCCCTTTGACCCGGTTTTTCCAGCGAAAGCGGGAGTTTAGGGCCTGCGGCGCCCCTACTCCGCCGCCTGTGCCTCGGAAGGGTCCGGCACCGGCTCGCGCATCGTGACGAACTCTTCCGCTGCTGTTGGATGGATACCGACCGTCGCGTCGAACTGTGCCTTGGTAGCGCCGCATTTCAGCGCGATGCCGAGGCCCTGTGTGATTTCGGCCGAATCCGGCCCCACCATGTGACAACCGAGTACCCGGTCGCTCTTACGGTCGACGATCAGCTTCATCATCGTCTGGGCCGAACTGCCGGTCAGCGTATCCTTCAGGACGCGGAAAGTGGAGCGGTATATATCGACTTCGCCGTATTGAGCCCGGGCATCCTCCTCCGTCAGCCCGACCGTGCCGATAGGCGGATCCGAGAACACGGCCGTCGGGATGTCGGCGTAGTCCATCTTCAACCGCGTGCCCTTGAACAGGTTTGACGACAGCTTCATGGCCTCGCCGATCGCAACCGGCGTCAACTGGAAGCGGTCGATGATGTCGCCCAGCGCGTAGATGTTGTCGACGCTCGTCTTGAAGTAATCGTCGACGACGATGGCGCCGTTCTTGTCCACCGCGACGCCGGCCTCCTCAAGGCCCATGTTGCGCGTATTCGGCACGCGCCCGATGGCATAGAGGACCTGGTCGTACTGCGCCGTCGTGCCGTCGCCGAAGGCGACGTCGAGCCCGCCATCGACCTTCTCGATCCGCTCGATAACCGTGTTCCACTTCAGCTCGATGCCCTTCTTCTCCATTTCCTGTGCCAGGTGCGTGCGCACATCCATGTCGAAGCCGCGCAGGAACAGGTCGCGACGGTACGCCAGCGCCGTCTCGGCGCCGTAGCCGTTGAAGATGCCCGCGAATTCGACCGCGATATAGCCGCCGCCCACGACCAGCGCACGGTTGGGCCGCTCCGTCAGGTAGAACGCGTCGTCGGAGACGATGGCATGCTCGGCGCCCGGTATGTCGTCCGTCGACGGCTTGCCGCCGGTCGCGATCAGGATCTTGTCGGCCGTTACCCGCTCGCCGCCGACGTCGAGCGTGTGGGCGTCGATCAGCGTCGCCCGCGCTTCGTAGAGCGTCACGCCGGCATTCTCCAGCAGCCGCCGGTAGATGCCGTTGAGCCGCTCGATCTCCTTGTTCTTGTTGCCGATCAGGCGCGACCAGTCGAGCGTCGGTTCGGCGAAGTCCCAGCCATAGGCCTCGGCCTCTTCCGCGGCTTCCGGATAGTGCGCGCCGTAGGAGAACAGCTTCTTGGGAATGCAGCCGACATTGACGCAGGTGCCGCCGAGAAAGCGTTCCTCGGCGACGGCGACCCTTGCACCGTAGGACGCCGACATGCGCGACGCGCGCACGCCGCCGGACCCGGCGCCGATGACAAACAGGTCGTAATCGTAACTGGACATGCATTCCGCCTTTCGCTGAGGACCGCCCGGGCCCGTCGTTTTCGCCCGCGAAGATAGATACCCGCGGCCGGATTGTTAAGGAGGTAGAACGGACAGGCTGACTCTTCGACGGCCGCTCACGCGCAAGTGTTGTGCGCCAGGCGGGAAGACCGGCGCCTTACGCGCCGTAGCAGTGATCGAAGAACATCACCTCGAGCTCGCAGGCGCGGCGGAACAGCGCTTCGGACCGCGCGCGGGCGTCCCCGTCCAGTGCCGCGCCCTCGCGGTCGAGTCCCGCCTTCATGAACATCACGAAATCGCGAAAGCCCGGATCGTTGTGGAGCAATATCCACTCCTCGTAGGCCGGACGCGGTTTCTTGCCCTGCTGGTCGGTCGCCCACGTCAGATAGACCCACTCGACCGGCAGGAAAACCGAAAGGATATCCGAATAGCTTCCGGCCCACGCGTCGGCGAACAGCGCCTTGAAGGCGGCCGTGACATCCGAATCGGCCGCGCCGGCCCAATCGTCTTCGGGCACGTCCGCGGCAGCGAAGGCGCGCTTGAAGAACGCGTCCTCCGCGCCGGTCAGAACGGAGAGGAAGCCGGAGAACCGGGTCTTTTCCGCCATCGTCGGCGCCCTGGCGACGGCATAACCGCAGAGGCTCGTCAGCGTCTCGACGAACGCGTAGTCCTGGATCAGGTAATTGCGCCAAACGTCTCCGGCCAGAGTGTCGTCGGCCAGTTCGCGGGTGAATCTGTGTGTCGTCGCGGCAGCCCATGCATCGGCGTTGGCAGCGACGAGGCCGTCGGCGAAAGACGTCACGTCGATTTAACCGTCGCGGCCATGGTCAGGTTCCGCAAAAAAAATGAATACCGCCCCCAGTCGATGTAAGTACCCGCGATCTTCTTACCAGCGCCGTCGAAAAGAATGATGTCCGCGTAGTAATTGTGGTTTCTGCCGTTCGAGCAGGGCGGCAAGTAATGTCCCTTCGCGCTCATTCCCCAACCTTCGCCTTTTTCGACGCTGACTGACCTGCCCCTACTGACTGGTCCGGTTTGAATGTTAGTGCATCATTCG
>JAYQUR010000423.1:0-2768 GCA_038148075.1 Alphaproteobacteria bacterium
CCATACGCGTTGCAGCGTAGTCTGGGGGGCTCGGAGTTGTTTATAAGAGACCGGGATCGCGCGCCGGTCTTCATTCCCGACAAATACGACGATCACGGAAAGTGGATGGACGGCTGGGAAACGCGGCGGCGCCGCGACGGCGGCACGCACGACTACTGCGTCGTCAAGCTGGGCGCCAAGGGCGTCATCGCAGCCGTCGACATCGATACGCGCCATTTCACGGGCAACTATCCGCCTCATGCTTCCGTCGAAGCTGCGAACTGCGAGGGTCCGCCAGACGAACGTACGGTCTGGAAAGAGATACTTCCCCGTGTCGACATCGACGCCGACTGTCACAACCTTCATGCCGTCCAGTCGGCCGACATCTTCAACTACATCCGGCTGAACATCTTTCCCGACGGCGGCGTCGCAAGACTTCGGGTCTATGGTTTTCCGGTCGCCGACTGGGACAAGACCGATACAGAAACCCGTCACGAGCTGTCATCGGCCGTCTACGGCGGCCGTGTCCTCGGCTATTCCGACGCCCACTATGGAGACCCCTGGGTCATTCTCGCGCCGAAGCGCGGCGTCAACATGGGGGACGGATGGGAAACCCGCCGCCGGCGCGGCCCCGGTTTCGACTGGATCGTGATCGCGCTCGGCGCGCCAGGCATTGTCGATCGCATCGCCGTCGACACAGCGCATTTCAAGGGCAACTATCCGGCACGTTGCTCCGTCCAGGCGGCCTACTGCGTCGGCATGAATGACGCGGATATCGTGGACGCCGCGGAGAACTGGGACGAATTGCTGGCGCCGCAGAAGCTGGAAATGGACCGGATACACCTGTTCGAGGGCGGCGTGGTGAGCTGTCCCAAGCCGGTTTCGCACCTACGCCTCAACATCTATCCGGACGGCGGGGTCAGCCGGTTCCGCGTTTTCGGCCATATGGCGGGCGACCCGTGACAAACGCGACGATCGATCTGTTTCCCGCGCCGCTGACGCAAGCGGCGTTCCAGCCGTTCGGCGACGTGATCGATACCGCCGGCGTCGATCCGATGGAAATCAACGACGGAACGACGGAACGATTTCACGATCTTGCCGAAATAGATACCGCGGACGGCTACGGCAGAACGCTCGTCAACATCTTCCGCGGCCAGCCGCGGCCCCGGCCCATCGCGCTTCGCATGGTCGAACGGCACCCGCTCGGGTCGCAGGCCTTCTATCCGTTGCGCGACCGCCCCTGGCTCGTCGTCGTCGCGCCCCCGGGCGATACCGTGGAACTGACGTCGCTGCGCGCCTTTCGCGCAACCGGTACGCAGGGCGTGAACTACCGCAAGGGCGTCTGGCATCACCCGCTTCTCGTCCTGCATCCCGACCACGATTTTCTCGTCATCGATCGGGGCAGCCCGGGCGAAAACTGCGACGAATTCCGCTTCGAAGGCGAGACCGCTTATCTCGAACTGTAGAGATTTCGCGACTTGCGGACGGAGCGCCCGCCGCGTCGGGCGACAGCCCTTTACGGACGGAACGAGACCGCGCCGCTGGTGATCAGAAAATAGAGCCCGATCCAGACGACGCCCGATATCAGCGTCGTAATGCCCGCCTTCAGCCATAGCCGCGGACGCATTGGAGCGCTCTCGACGTTTCCGGCTTCCGTGGCCTCTCCCGCTTCGTGATACGAGCGCGCCCCGATGGGAAGCGTCATGAAGAAGATCAGCCACCACAGGATGACGTAGACCATGATCCCCGTATACCACTGCATATCCGTTTCCCTTACAGCCGCACGACGTGGATGTCGGTGACAGGTCGCTTGCCGACACTGGCCCGCAGCGCGCGACGCACCGCGAGCCGCGCCGCCTCCGACACGGACTCGTCATCGCGGCGTTCGCGGGGCGTCAGATCGTTTATCGCCTCGACGATGGCATCGATCGCGTCTCCCCAACTCTCCTCGTCCTCGAGTTCGTCCAGGACGCCCTGAACTGTAAGCTGAGGATCGGAAACGAGCCGCCCCTTGGCGTCGACGACCACGGTCGCGACCGCCGAGCCGTTATTGCGCAACCTGTTTCGCTCGCGGATGATTTCGCCGTCGACCGGAACCAGCCGTTTGCCGTCCACCGCAAGGCGTCCCGCCGGTACGTGATCGACCACCTCCGCGCCGTCGGGCCTCAGGTCGAGCATCGTCCCGTTCTCGGCAATCGCGGTGTGCGGTATCTGGCAGTCGCGTGCGAGTTTGACCTGTTCCTGCAGATGACGCAGTTCGCCGTGGACGGGCACGAGAATCTGCGGCCGGATCCACTGATACATCTGCATCAGCTCGCCCCGGGCCGGATGCCCCGACACATGCACGAAGCCGTCGTGCTCGGTCAGCACCCGGACGCCCAGACGGGCAAGCTGGTTCTGCACCTTGCCGATCGCCAGTTCGTTACCCGGGATTTCGCGCGACGAGAAAATTACCGTGTCGCCGGCTTCGAGAAAGACGTTGGGGTGCGATCCGGACGCGATGCGCGCGAGCGCCGACCGGGGTTCCCCCTGACTGCCCGTCACGCCCATCAGGACCTTCCCGGGCGGTATGAAGCCGATTTCGGATTCCGGGAGGAACGGCTCGATGTCGCCCAGATAGCCGCACTCCCGGCTGATATCGACGATCCGCCACAACGAACGCCCGACGAGCGATGGATGCCGGCCGGTTTCGATCGCGGCCCGGTTGATGGTCTCGACACGCGCGACGTTGCTCGCGAAACTCGCTACGGCGACCCGCCCCGTGCAGCCGCGGACGATCTCCACGAGGC
>JAYQUR010000424.1:0-2749 GCA_038148075.1 Alphaproteobacteria bacterium
GGGCCGTCATGACGATCACACAGTCCGAGTTCAATGTCCCAGATGATCTACGTTGTAATTCCGACCTTCAACCGGAAAGCACATTTGCTCCGGTGTCTCGGCTGTCTCGGCCGCCAGACGGTCGCGACGACGCCGATCGTCTGCGATAGCGGGTCGACCGACGGAACGGCGGCCGACGTCCGTGCGCAGTTTCCGGATGCCGTGTATATCGAAGGCGTCCCGGATCAGTGGTGGACCGGCGCGACGAACCAGGGTCTGGCGTATGTTGCGGACAACGCCGGTCGCGACGACAAGTTCCTGCTGCTCAACGACGACACGGAATTCGACGAGGAATATTGTCAGCGCCTGCTACAGGCGCCGGTCGCAGGGCCTGATGCCGTTCTGGGCTCGCTGTGCGTCGATGCCGATGCCCCCGATATCGTGATCGACGGCGGGGTGCGGTGCAATTGGATCACCGGCGGGATGCGCGTCCTGAATGCGGGAAAGCCCGTATCGGAATTTCCCGACGGCCACTGCGAGGCCGTTTCGGTGCTGCCCGGACGCGGGACGATGTTTCCCGTCGCCGCGTTGGAGAAGGCGGGATTTCCCGACGCCCGCCGGTCGCCCCAACCGCGCCGATAAGGGCGCGGCGAACGATGGGCGTTGTCGCGTCTCGCCTGCCGATACACAGGAAAAACGTTGCGAACGCACAGATCAGCGCGATGAATCCGCCGCGGGACCCCGACAGCGCGAGCGCCGAGAACATCAGCACGAAGGCGAGAACGAGATACCAGATACGCTCGAAGACGAGAGTCAGGATGCTGCGCCAGAACTCCCGCGGTCCCAGGGCGGAAAAATCCTCGTCGGCGAGGCGGCGGACAAGCAGGCCGGCCGTGCATAAAAGCCCGATACCGGCAAAGGCCGCATAGGCATTCTTGTAGCGGAACGTGCTGGTCAGGAAATCCCGGTATCTTTCTTTCTCGAACCAGAGGATCGTCTCCGAGCCGGTAAATTCGACGAAGAGACCGTAAGCGGCGTAGACGAGGCCTGCGACGGCGACTGCGGCGAACGTTCGCGACGTCAATCTTGCCGACCGGCCCAGCTGGAAAGCGAGCCAGAAGATGCCGGCGTAACATAACAGCCGCATGACCGACGTGCGCGTCGCGAACGGATCGATCGACACGGCACCGGCAAGCGGCTTGCCGAGAACTGCCGACGCTTCGGCCCAAACCGGGTTGTGCCAGGAAATGGGCGTCCAGGATGCGCTCTGGATCGCCGCCCACGAGACTGCTATCGCGAACAGGAGTGCGGGAGCCCCGATCCGGCCGAGCGCTATCGCCGGTTCTTCGCGCGACAGGACCGTGCCCGCAGTACAAAGGCCGACAAGGATCGCAACTATGATCGCAAGGGCCGTATAGGCCATGGGGTGGATCGACCCGAAGGGCAGGGGGCTCAGGAGCACCGCCGCTAGAAGAGCCGTATGTACGAAGCGAGTCATCCCGGAGTCATGCGCACTACCCAGAAACTTCCAGTCGCCGCACTGGAAACCGGCGGCGTTTCCCTTTTAGGCCCTCGGCAGGGGGCGATCAAGCGGAGCCGATTTCATTCGACGGAGGATTGGGCTATAGAGAGCCATCCCGTTTCCCGAAAGAACTCTCGTGGCGCAACTCGACGAAATTACCCTTCGCCGGCCCGACGACTGGCATCTGCATCTGCGCGACGGCGACATGCTCGCCGCCGTGCTCCCCTTCACCGCCCGCGTTTTCGGCCGGGCGATCGTCATGCCCAACCTGGTGCCGCCAGTGACGACGGCGGCGGCGGCAGAGGCCTATCGCACCCGTATCGTCGCGGCATTGCCGGACGGCGCCGCATTCCAACCGCTGATGACCTGTTACCTGACCGATACGACGGATGCCGACGATCTCGCGGCTGGATATGCATCGGGGATATTCACGGCCGCAAAACTGTATCCCGCCGGCGCGACGACGAACTCGGACAACGGCGTCACGGATGTTGCCAGGATCGAGAGCGTTCTGTCGGCGATGGCGAATATCGGCATGCCGCTTCTCGTCCACGGAGAGGTAACCGACCCCGCCGTCGATATCTTCGATCGCGAGAAGGTCTTCATCGAGCGTATCCTGGCGCCCGCGCTCGACAGGCATCCCGACCTTAAGGTGGTGTTCGAGCACATCACGACGGCGGACGGCGTCGATTTCGTTCGAGGGGCCGGCCCGCGCGTGGGAGCGACCGTGACGCCGCATCATCTGGTCATCAACAGGAATGCATTGTTCGCCGGCGGCATGCGGCCCCACATGTACTGCCTGCCGGTCGCCAAGCGCGAACGGCACCGGCTCGCGCTGCGCGAGGCGGCGACGTCGGGAGACCGGTCGTTCTTTCTCGGAACCGATTCAGCCCCGCATCCCGTTTCGGCAAAGGAAACAGATTGCGGCTGCGCAGGCATATTCAACGCACCGAACGCTCTCGAAACCTACGCGCAGGTCTTCGACGAAGAGGAGGCGCTCGACAGGCTAGAAGCGTTCGCATCGCTGAACGGACCTGCATTCTACGGACTGGCGCCCAACGAGGAGGCGATCACGCTGATCCGGTCGGAGCGCGACCCGGACGCACCGCTGGCCGTCGGTGCCGAGACGGTGCTTCCGTTCGATACCGGAAAGGCGTTTGCCTGGAAGTTCGCCGGCTGAACGTTCAGCCTTCGTCCGGACGGATATAAACATCACCGAGCCCACGAGACTACGCGGCATCGCGTATG
>JAYQUR010000425.1:0-2725 GCA_038148075.1 Alphaproteobacteria bacterium
GTGTTCGGAGGTCACGATGTTCTCCGCAGGCCCGTCCATGATGACGACGGCTTTCCCGTTTTCATCGTGGCCGGTGACGACGCGGCGGATCGGCTTCAACATGTCGGATATCTCCCTGTATGATGTGTTCGGCGTTAATTCTATCGGTTTTTCCGCGAGTCGGGATCGGACTATGCTGCGGCGATGGAACAAATTCCCCATGCCGAAGCCGACCCGGGTGCGCTCAGGGTATTTACCGCGGGCGCGACGCGCGAGGGGTTCGGCACGCTGGCAGACGCCATTGCGGAAGAACGGGGAGTCCGTCTCCATGTCGCTACAACCCATGGCCACGACATCAGGGACGCGGTTCTCGCCGGCACTGCGGATACCGATGTGGTATCCCTGCCCGCGCACATGATCGAGGCCTTGCAGGACGCGGGGCGGATCGCCGAGGATCCGGCGCCGGTCACGATCGGGACGATCCGCATCGGGGCCGCCGCGCGGACCGGCCAGCCCCTGCCCGACGTCTCCGACATTGAGGCGCTGCGCAGGACTTTGCGAAAAGCGCATTCTATCGT
The DNA here is from genome assembly GCA_038148075.1 of Alphaproteobacteria bacterium. Lineage (GTDB taxonomy): Bacteria > Pseudomonadota > Alphaproteobacteria > MPNO01 > UBA830 > JAYQUR01. The sequence continues at coordinate 558 of JAYQUR010000425.1, forward strand.
TCTGACCGAGGCGCCGAGCGGGCGTCATATGGAGCGCGTCATCGACGACTTGAAAATTCGGGCCGAGGTGGAGGCGCGGATCGTCCGATACGACACGGGAACGATGGTCAACGAACACATCGTTCGATGCGAGGCGCTGCGGGAGGTCGCCTTCGGGGTCGCGACGGAGATACTGTATTTCCGCGACCGCGGCGTCGCTTACGCCGGACCGCTTCCCGAGGAAGTCCAGATGACGCACGTCTATCGCGCCGCATTGCTGGCACGCGCGGCGGATCGCGTCGAAGAGGCGCGGCAGCTGTTCGATTTTATCACGACGCCCGCAGCACGGGGCGCGTTCGCCGAAATCGGTGTGGAGACAGACTGACATGGCAAGCAACCGCGAACGCATCATCGCGACCGTGAAGGAAAACGTCAGCCTGACGGCATTCGACGCGTCGACCGGCGAGCGGCTCGCCGTCGTACCGGTGGGCGTCAAGGACACCGCCAAGCCGCACGAAATCGCGGTGACCCTGGACGGCAAGCGGGCATTCGTCTCGCTCTACGGCGACAGGGACTACGGGCCCAACACGCCTGACAACCGGCTTGGCGTGGTCGATCTGGAGAACATGGCGTTCCTCGGTCATGTCGACCTCAACCTCTATCGCGGGCCGCACGCGATGATGACCGACCGCGACGGGAAGCTCTGGGTGACCGTCGATCACAATCGTTGCGTCCTCGTGATCGACCCTGATAGCTGGCAGATCGAGCGAACGATCCATCTCGAAGTCCCGGGTCATTTCCTCGCCCCATCGCCAGATGGGCGGACGGTGTATTTCTCCGCCAAGGAATATCCCGTCGTGTGCGAGGTCGACGTCGCATCGCGCGAGATAACGGCGCGAATTCCTCTACCGGTCGGCGGCCAGGCCCTTCGCGTCTCGCCCGACGGCGGCCGGCTCTATGTCGGCGATTTTCATCGGCCGTTGCTTCACGCGATAGACACTGCCTCGCGCAAGCTGGTCCAGACGGTGCCGCTGATCGGCGTCCCGGGCTGGCCGTTCAACGATCTTTACGGCGATCAGGTCATCGTCACGACCTACGACGAGGAGGCCGACAAGGGCTACGTCGAACTTCTCGACAGCAGTGACCTGACGCAGCGGCGCGTTGTCGACGTGCCGTCCGAACCGTTTCACGCCTTGCCGCTAAAGGACGGCGTTCATGCGCTAGTAGCGCTTGCCGACGGCAGTATCGCCAAGATCGACCTAAAAAAAGCCGCCCTCGTCGAGGGCGGCTTCAGTGCCGGCGGCTCCATGCCGGAAACGATGCTGCACCTGCCCGGCTGAGGCGGGCAACGGCCTGGCATCGGAGGATATCTATTCCGCAGCGACGGAACTGTCGTAGTCGCGGACCACGGGATCGCCTTCCGGGAAGATGCCGCGTTCCATGATCCATTTTTGCGTGTCGGCGAATATCTCGTTGTTGTAGGGCTCGAAGACGATCCGTTCCCCGGGCCCGAAAAGGCGCGTGTCCATCTTGTCGTGGAAGCGGGCCGGGAATTCCTTGCTGTAATAATGGGTGTAACGGTGTGCGTGCAGGTCGATGTCGGTCTGCGCACGGCGCAACGCCTTGAAATATTTCTTCACGTCGCCGAGATCCGCGTTCTCGTCGACCATTGCCGCCATCATGAAGCTCGTATCGACGATCTTCCGGAATCCGAGCTGTTCGAGGAAATAGTAGGGCCCGCTGAACAGGCTCGCCGCAGGGACTTCTCCGTCCACGAGCTTTTCCAGGCGGCTGAACAGGAGGCCGTCCGAGAACGACAATTTGATCCGGTCGGGCTCCAGGAACATGTCGAGCGCCTCGATCGTCGAATAGTGGCTGCCGGACTGGTATCCGACCGAAATCGGGACATCGGCGAGATCTTCGGGATGCCGGATATCCGAGTCGGGGTGGACGAACACCGCACACGGCGCCACGGAATAGGCGTCCTTGTAAAGGAGGCCGTGTCCCGCCGCCGCCGCCATGTTCACGGTCCAGTGGCAGGCGGAACTGACGTCGCAGGTCCGGCCGCGTTCGAAGGTCTGGTAGGCGCCGACCTTGTCGCCCAGGTCGTGCTTCCTGCCGTCGGTGGAATCCAGTTGTTCGCGGAACTCGTAGTCGAGCCCCTCGGCTGCGAAATACCTTTTTTCTTC
>JAYQUR010000426.1:0-2719 GCA_038148075.1 Alphaproteobacteria bacterium
AACACAGAGACGTGACCGTCGCGGCCGAACATCACCGGTCCCTGCGTGATCGAGACGCCGTGTTCCTTGAGAACCGCCATCGTATCGACGATAGACGTGACCCGTAACGCAAGGTGCGTCATGCCGGCATATTTGGTGTCGACGTCCATCAGGATATTCGAGCCGTCATGCTCCTCCGCCGCGTTGACGACGAGATTGATCTCGACGTTCTCCGGATTTCGGATGATGACGACCGGATCGAACGTGACGCGCTGCAGAACCTCGAAACCGAGCATCTCGTAGAATTCGATCGCGCGCTCGGCATCCGCGACGCGGATGCCGACATGGTCGACCCGTTCGACTTCGATTTTAGCTCCCATCGAGCTTTCTCCTCTTCGCGGTGCCGGCCCGCCTCTACGAGCTAGGCGGCGACGTTCATCGGCGCGAGCGGGTCGCGGCCGCGGATCAGGTCGGACGCGCGTTCGGCGAACATGATCGTGGGCGCGTTGATGTTGCCGCCCAGCATGTCGGGGAACACCGACGCGTCGATCACGCGCAGGTTCTCGGCGCCGCGGACCTTCAGTTCGGGATCGACGACCGCCATGTCGTCCGAATCGGGTCCCATCTTGCAGGTGCCCAGCGGGTGGTGGACCGTCCAGGCCGTGCGTTTGATCCACTGGTCGAGGGGCTCGTCCTTCGGCTGGATCTCCGGGCCGCGGAAGGCGTCCAGCGGCTTCTGGCTCGCGATGTCGCGCAGGATCTCGACGCCTTTCTTGAGCGTCGCCCAATCCTCCGGCTCGGCGAGGAAGTTCTGGTAGATCAGCGCGTGGTCGCGCGGATCCGACGAGGCGAGCTTCAGTTCGCCCCGGCTCTTCGGGTGCAGGACGACCGGGCGCACCATGAAGGCGTCCTTCGGTTTCTTGCCGAAGATCGGCCAGTAAGGCTGCGATTCCGGCGGGATGAAACGCGCGAGAATCTGAAGGTCCGGCTGCGCCATACCCGCGTCCGACTTGATGTAGCCGGTCAGCGGGCCGGGCATTTCCGTGGAGAAGCCGGTGCCGAAGAGATAGGCCTGCGCCATCGACATCAGCAGCCGGTCCCAGCGCAGGAGGCCGACGAACGGCCCGTCGCCGATGCGCTCGTACTCGATGCCGACCGACAGGTGGTCCTGCAGGTTCTGGCCGACGCCCCTGGACGCCACCGTGGTCTCGATGCCGTGTTCGGCCAGCCGTTCCGGATCGCCGATGCCGGACAGCATCAGAAGCTGCGGCGAGTTGATGACGCCGCCGGAAACGATGACCTCGCGCGCCGCGCGTACGACGGTCGTCGAATTGCCGCCGGTCGAATATTCGACGCCGACGGCGCGGTTGCCTTCCATCACCACCTTGTGGGCCAGGGCCTTGGTGATCACCGTCAGGTTCGGGCGCGACATTGCCGGTCGCAGGAACGCGACCGCGGCGCTGCAGCGCCGGCCGTTGCGGATGGTCGACTGCAGCGTGCCGAGGCCTTCGTTCTGCGTGTTGTAATCGGGCGTGCGCGAATAACCCGCCGCTTCGCCGGCCTGGAACCACGCTTCGAGCAGGGGGTCGGGATACTTGTTCTCGATGGTGGTCAACTCGCCGCCGGTGCCACGCAGCGGCTGGTCGCCTTTTTCCCAGTCCTCGGACTTGATGAAATAGGGCAGCACGTCGGCATAGGACCAGCCGGAGCACCCGTTGCGTGCCCAGCGGTCGTAATCCTCGGGGCTGCAGCGGACGTAGGCCATCGCGTTGATCGACGACGAGCCGCCGATCACCTTGCCGCGCGCGCATTCGACCTTGCGGCCGTCGAACTCGGCTTCGGGTTCGGTGAAGTAGCCCCAGTCGAACAGGCGCTCGAACAGGATCTTGCCCCAGCCGAGGGGCACCGTGATGATCGGGCTGCGGTCGCTGCCGCCCGCTTCGAGCAGCAGAACGTTCACGTCCCGGTCTTCCGTCAGCCTGTTGGCGAGCGTGCAGCCCGCCGAGCCTGCGCCCACGATAATGTAGTCGTATTCCTTGCCGTTGCTCATCCCGTGCCCCGTCAGCTTGTGTGTTGTTTTTACCGGGTTACGATAGCACATATCGCAAATGGCACGAGACATGACGGCAAGCGACGACTTCATCCGCGCGCTCCCGAAAGCGGAGCTTCACCTTCATATCGAGGGCAGTTTCGAGCCCGAACTGATGTTCGAGATCGCCCGGCGCAACGGCGTCGATATCGGCTACGGATCGGTCGACGAGTTGCGCGCCGCATACGATTTCGACGCGTTGCAGGATTTTCTCGATATCTACTACGCGGGGATGAGCGTGCTGATCGAGGAGCGCGATTTCTACGATTTGACGTCTGCCTACATGAAGCGCGCGTACGCCGACGGCGTCGTGCATACCGAAATCTTCTTCGATCCGCAGGGCCACACCATGCGAGGGGTGGCTTTCGAAACGGCGCTCGACGGCATCTGGCGTGCGTTGAAGGATGCGGAACGCGACCTTGGCATAACCTCGCGCGTGATCATGTGCTTCCTGCGCCATCTCGACGAGGCCGATGCGTTCCCGACGCTGGAGGCGGCCATGGCCCATCGCGACCGCATCGTCGGCATCGGGCTCGACTCGTCCGGGCTCGGTCACCCGCCGCAGAAATACCAACGCGTCTGCGCCAAAGCACTCGAAGCCGGCTTTCGAGCCGTCGCCCAGGCGGGCGGGGACGGGCCGCCGGAATAGGT
>JAYQUR010000427.1:0-2701 GCA_038148075.1 Alphaproteobacteria bacterium
CCCAGCAGCAGCAACGCCAGGATGATTATAAGAGATGTAAATTTGAGCTTCATTCTTTGCCGGACCCTGAAAACTGCCTACCTCTCGCCCCTCGGCGAACACTCACACATACGGGCGACATTCGCCTGGAATCGTCGTATATTCGGACGGATAATGAATTTTTGTGGCGATTTCGGGGCAGTGTATCGACTGCGGGAAGCGCTTTCAACGTCGCGAACGTGTCCGACCCATGGCCGGTAATGAAAAGAGCCCTCCACGCTTGAATTCCGTGGAACCAGACAAATCGATCGTTCTCGTCGGCCTGATGGGCGCGGGAAAGACGTGCATCGGCATGCGCCTGGCTCAAAAGCTCGGAATGGAATTCGTGGATGCCGACGCGGAAATAGAATCCGCCGCCGACTGCACGATCGAGGAAATATTCGAGCGGTACGGCGAACAGGCCTTTCGAGACGGCGAACGCCGCGTGATCGCCCGGCTTCTGGAGGAAAAGCCGCGCGTCCTCGCAACCGGCGGGGGTGCGTTCATGAACGCGGAAACGCGCGACAACGTGCGCCGATCGGGTATTTCCATCTGGCTCAAGGCGGATCTGGACGTCCTGCTGCAACGGGTATCGCGCCGCAACAACCGGCCGCTGCTGAAAAAGGGCAACCGGCGCGAAACGCTCGCGAGGCTCATCGAGGAGCGCTACCCGAGCTACGAGACGGCCGACATCACGATCGAAACCGGCAACGAGTCGCCCGATGCCACGGTCGCCCGGGTGTTGTCCGCTCTTGCGGAACAGTCGCCGTCCGGCGCGGAAAACGCGGCCGCAAAATGACCGCCCCCAAGGATACGTTGCGCGTCGAGCTCGGCGACCGCGCCTATGATATCGTGATCGGCGAAGGTTTGATCGACGGTCTGGGCAAGGCCGTCCGGGACGAACTCGGCAATGCCGCCTGCTGGGTCGTCACCGACGAGACCGCGGGCGGCCTGTTTCTCGACAGTGCGCTGGACTCGCTGGCTTCGGCGGGCCTCGCCGCCCGGCCGATCGTCCTGCCGCCCGGCGAATCCTCCAAGTCCTTCCCGACGTTCGAGCGGGTCGTCAACGAGGTTCTGGACGGGGCGCCCGAACGCGGCTCGGTCCTGATTGCCCTCGGCGGCGGCGTCGTCGGCGACCTGACCGGCTTCGCCGCCAGCGCCGTGATGCGCGGCGTCGGTTTCGTACAGGTGCCGACCACCCTGCTCTCGCAGGTCGACAGTTCGGTCGGCGGCAAGACCGGCATCAATACGCGCCACGGGAAGAATCTGGTCGGCGCGTTCTACCAGCCCCGCCTGGTCCTCGCCGACACGAGGACGCTCGACACGCTGCCGCGGCGCGAGCTGCTCGCCGGCTACGCCGAGGTCGTCAAATACGGCCTGATCCGGGATCGCGGATTCTTCGAGTGGCTCGAAGCCAACGGCAAGGGAGTCGTCGGCGGCGACCGGGCGGCGCAACAGTACGCGATCCGCGAAAGCTGCGCCGCGAAAGCCGCCGTCGTGGCCGAAGACGAGCACGAAGACGGAGTCCGCGCGCTGCTGAATTTCGGCCATACGTTCGGCCATGCGCTCGAAGCCGAAACCGGCTTCGGACCGGACCTGCTTCACGGCGAGGCGGTCTCGGTCGGCATGATCATGGCCCTGGAGCTCTCCGTCGCGCTCGGGCTCTGCGCACCGGGCGATGTCGACCGCGTGCGCCGCCACTTTGCCGATGTCGGCCTGCCGACCGCCGTCCCGGCCCGACCGGGCGGAAAATGGGACACCGGGCGTCTCCTCGCGCATATGGCGCACGACAAGAAGGTCCGGAACGGCCGGGTCACCTTCATCCTGTCGCGCGGAATCGGTGACGCGTTCGTTGCCGCCGACGTCGATCTCGCCGACGTCGCACCGGTCATCGACAACGCGACCGCCGCTTGAAAGGTCAGGCCATGCATACGACCAGGCAGGAACCACAACGCCGTCCCCATACCGATGACAGACTGAACCCATGGAACTAGCGACACTCGCCGCGATCGGCGGCATCTTCGTGCTCCTCCTGCTGTCGGCTTTCTTCTCCGGCTCGGAGACGGCGCTCACCGCTGCGTCCCGCCCCCGGATGCATCAGCTCGAATCCAAGGGCGACAAGCGAGCGAAGCTCGTGAACCGTTTGCGCGAGAATCAGGATCACATGATCGGTACGATCCTGCTCGGCAACAATCTGGTGAACATCCTCGCCTCCGCGGTGGCGACGAGCGTCCTGATCAGCCTGTTCGGCGAAACCGGCGTCGTCTACGCGACACTGGCGATGACGCTCCTCGTCCTGATCTTCGGCGAGATCCTGCCGAAAACCTACGCTTTCCGGAACGCCGAGAAGCTCGCCTGCACGATTGCACCGACCTTCCGGATTCTGGTGCGCGTACTGGCGCCCATCATGTCGGGGATCCAGTTCGTCATCCGCGGCGCGTTGCGCCTGTTCGGCGTACGCATGGACAACGATTCCGAGTGGAGCGCGACCGTGGAGGAACTGCGCGGCGCGATCGAGCTTCACCGGGGAAGCGGCGCAATGGCGCGGCACGAGCGCGCGATGCTCCACAGCATCCTCGACCTTACGGACGTCGACGTCGAGATGGTCATGCAGCACCGCCGCGAGATATTCATGATCGACGCCTCGCTGCCCACCAGCAAGATCGTCGAGGAAGCCCTCGAC
>JAYQUR010000428.1:0-2700 GCA_038148075.1 Alphaproteobacteria bacterium
GGTGATTGTGAACCTTGTTGTATCCGCCTTCGCGCAACAGGTTTACCCACGCGCCGCCGTAGGGAATGGCGCGGACTTCGTCGCCGGACCTCAACTGCACCATGGTCGCTGTCAGATCCTCGGCGGCCGCGATCACCCACGCGCAAAGTTGCCGGATTTCGGGTTCCTGCCACTCCCAAAGATCCGCTGATGAATGCCAGCCGCCGACATTGCTGTGCTGAATGCCCGGATCCGACTTCTCGCGCGCCAGAACGACATCGCGGAGCCGCGCATTTCGCGCCTCCGCGTCGGGCATCTTCCGGCGCATCACGACGGTGGGGAAAATATTGGACAGCTCCTCCGGCGCGCAGCCGCGGCGCGGAGAGTTGACGGCCGTTTCACGGAGCTGTGTCGGCATCGTGACGGTATAGCGTCAATCGGCGGCCCTGTAAAACCGCCAATTTCCGGCGAATCGTCGTCGGGTCAGCCGATCTCGGGCGCCTTCAGGACCCCGCAGGTCTCCCGGCCGTGAAGTTCGGCGTCGGTGCGTGACTGCAGTTCGTCGAACGTGAGACCGTCGACCTTCTCCCGGACGGTCAACCCCTGTTCGGTCACGTCGACGACGGCAAGGTCGGTATAGACGGTGCTGACCACCCGCGGCCCGGTCAGGGGATAGCTGCATTCCTGGACGAGTTTCGGGTCGCCGGTCTTGGTGTTGTGGTCCGTCATGACGAAAACGCGGCGCGCACCGACCGCGAGATCCATCGCCCCGCCCACGGCAGGAACGCCGCCGCCGCCAGTCGACCAGTTGGCGAGATCGCCGGCCGACGAGACCTGAAAGGCGCCGAGAACGCAGATGTTGATATGGCCGCCCCGGACCATCCCGAACGAATCCGCGTGGTGGAAGAAGGAGCCGCCGGGAAGCATCGTGACGGGCTTCTTGCCGGCATTGATCAGATCGTAGTCGGCCTCGTTCCCGCCCGGCTCCGGCCCCATTCCGAGAATCCCGTTTTCGCTGTGAAAGACGATTTCCCTGTCGCCGGGAATGTAGTTTGCGACGAGCTCGGGCATGCCGATCCCGAGATTGACGTACATCCCGTCCTGAATGTCCTGCGCGAGCCTCCAGGCGACCTGGCGGCGGGTCAGCTTGTCGGTCATGATTTGCGGTCCCCGAGATAGTGGACGCCGTTCTCGATCATTTCGCGTTCGCTGGCAGGACTGGAAACCTCGACAACACGGTCGACGAATATGCCGGGCGTAACGACCGATTCCGGAGGAATATCGCCGAGCGGGACGATCTTCCGGGCCTGCACGATGGTGGTCGTCGCCGCAGTGCACATGATCGGGCCGAAATTCCGCGCCGCGAGCCGGTAGGTCAGGTTACCCCACCGGTCGGCGAGTTCGGCCTTTACCAGCGCGACGTCCGCATGCAACGGATCCTCGAGGACGTATTCCTCGCCGTCATAGACCCTCCGCTGCTTGCCCTCGGCGAGCGGCGTCCCGATCGTCGTCCGCGTGTAGAAACCGCCGATGCCGGCGCCCGCGGCGCGAATTCGCTCGGCCAGGGTACCCTGCGGAACGACCTCGAGCTCGAGGCGCCCCGCCTTGTACATCTCGTCGAACACGTGCGAGGCCGTCGAACGCGGAAACGAACAGATAATCCTGGCGACGTTGCCCGATTCCAGGAGCGCCGCCAGCCCGACATTGCCGTTGCCGGCGTTGTTGTTCACGACCGTCAGGTCGCGCGCGCCGTGATCGATCAACGCGTGAACGAGCTCGGTCGGGTTTCCGGATTCGCCGAAGCCGCTGATCAGCACGCAATCGCCGTCTCGGACGACCGAAACGGCTTCGCGCAAGGAATCGACAGTCTTGTCTATCATATCGTCCGATTTGTCCGCGGCACGCGGCCGCTTACCCCTGATCTCGCAGAATTTCGCCGTTTATATGTCAAACCCGTATGGTTGGCGAGCGCGACGGCTCGAATGCAAAGGCGGAAAGGGGGCCGAATCGCGCGAAAAATCGCTGTTTCTCTGGTTTGCAGGACTAGGTTATTGTCCTGATGGCTTCGGTAGGCTCGTTTATCACGATATTTTATTACAGAGACTGGATCAGATGCTCAGGAAACACGGTGTCGTTCTGACGATTGCTGCGGCTCTAGCGTTATCGGCCTGCGCCGACGTCTACGAGCCCACGCCCAAGGTGATACCGATCCATAACGCCTGGATCATCTCCGATACCGCAAGCCTGTCGCACACGCTGGTCCGCCGGCCCGAATCCGATATCAAGACCTGTTCGGAACCGCCACCGGATGCGTCGTTCGACCAATCCGAGACGGGAAACGTGAACTTCTCGATCATTTCCATCGGGTGAGGCGGCCAGAATGACGCCGGCGGCGAATCGGAATCGTCTGCCGAGGTTGAACTGGCGGGTCGGACACCGGCAGTCCTGTTGTCCCGCGAACTGTTCTTCCGGGCCTGCGAATTCACGCAGAACCACAAGCTGACCAAGGACGAGGCGCTGACGCTATACAACCGGACGCTGGATATCGTCGAGAAGAACTGGGCGGTCGAGGCCGGACAGACCACGGTCACCATCGGCGACACGATCACGACGACGCAGGGCGCGACGATTCAGGACACGTCGGCCCAGACGGAGAGCACGACCAACACTGTCCGTCGTCAAAATTTTTGGGCCAGTTGATCGTCTGATTTAACGGAGGAT
>JAYQUR010000429.1:0-2677 GCA_038148075.1 Alphaproteobacteria bacterium
CGAGAGACCGACAAGGCAATGACTGAACGCCGCACAATCTCGACCGCCCGCGGGACGGTGACGTACCGCGAGGCGGGCGAGGGGCCGCCGCTCGTGCTGCTGCACGGCATCGGTTCGGGCGCGGCGTCGTGGGCGGCGCAGCTCGAGGCGTTGTCCGACCGGTTTCACGTGGTCGCTTGGGACGCGCCGGGCTACGGCGGATCGGACGCGTTGTCCGCTGCCGATCCGGCCGCTGCCGATTATGCGGAAACGCTCGCGGCGTTCCTCGATGCGCTCGGGATCGATGCAGCGCGCCTCGTCGGGCATTCGCTCGGCGCGTTGATGGCGTGCGCGTTCGCGTCCCGCAATCCCGGGCGCGTTTCGGGCCTGATGATCGCCGATCCTGCGGCGGGATACGGCAAGGCCGATCCGGAGGTCCGGGCCGAGCGGATGGCCGCGCGTCTCGGTCTGCTCGACCGTCTCGGGCCGCAAGGAATGGCCAACGAACGGTCTGGCGCGTTGCTGTCCGACAGCGCGTCCGAAGAGGCGCGCGAACGGGTCCGCAAGGTCATGTCGGAGATCCGTCCCGACGGGTACCGCCAGGCGGTCGCCATGCTGTTCGGCGCGGACATTCATGAGGATGCGCGCAGAATAGCGCTGCCGGTCCTGGTCGTGTGCGGCGGCGACGATACCGTGACGCCGCCCGACGGCTGCAGGAAGGTCGCCGAGAGTTTCGCCGACGCGCGTTTCGAGCTGTTGCCCGGGCTCGGCCATGCGTCCTACGTCGAGGGGGCGGAAGCGTTCAACGCCGCCTTGCTCGGTCATTTCGGGGCAACGGTATGACGGACCGGCGGCGGCGCAAATCGAAGGAGCCGGGATATCTCGTCCCCGCGCTGGAACGCGGACTGCTGATGCTGCAGGCGTTCTCGCGCGACGAGCCGGTAGAGTCTCTCGGCGAGCTGGCCCGCGAGCTCGATATGCCGCGCGCCACCGTCTTCCGGCTGGCCGATACGCTCGAACATCTCGGCTTCCTGGTGCGCGATCCCGATACCGGCGAGTACCGGATCGGCGCCGCGGCGCTGCAGCTCGGCTGGAACTACCTGTCGTCGAGCGAATTGCCCGACATCGCGCATCCCTATCTGGCGCAGCTTCGCCATCGCGTGAAAGCCTCCGTGCACATGGCTGTCCGCGACGGCCGCGAGATCGTCTATATCAGCCGGCTGCCGGTAAACGCTGCGCTCACCAGCAATATCCGGGTTGGCTCCCGCCTGCCGGCGCATGCGACGTCGATGGGCCGGGCCCTGCTGCAGGATCTCGATGCGGAAGAGCTGTCGGAACTTTATCGCGGCCTATCGGAACTCGCCCCGTTTTCTCCCGAGACGCCGACGACGGTCGAACAGCTTCTGGAGCTGGTCGAGCAGGATTCCGCGAACGGCGGTCTCGTGATCAGCCGAGGTTTCTACGAAAAGGGCGTTATCAGCATTGCGGCGCCCATTCGGGACGGGGCCGGGCGTGTCGTCGCGGCGATCAACATAACCGCGCCCGCGGGGCAGTATACCGACGAGCAGCTGAGCGGCAGCGTCATGGAAGACGTGCTCGACGTTCAGAAGAACATATCGATGGCTCTCGGCTGGGATCCGGAAACCGGCGGTTCGGCGCCGCCGCTGCATCGGGTCCTGCCGCAGACGGCACTCGTCGATCCGCGCTACGAGGCCGCGGACGGCGGGCGAAAAGATCAGAAAGAGGAAGAACGGGCCGACTGATCGGCCGGAACCGAGGCGGAAACATGGAAAATCTGATGAAAGACAAGGTCGCCGTGATCACCGGCGGCTCGTCCGGGATCGGCCTTGCCGCGGCGGAGGCGTTTCTCGCCGCCGGTGCGCGCGTCGCCATCTGCGGCCGGAGCCGCGAACGGCTGGACGAGGCGGCTGCCGGGCTGGCGGACAAGTTCGGCGCGGACAAAATCCTCGCGCGCGTCTGCGACGTGCTCGACGAAGCCGACGTCGCGGCGCTCGCCGAGGCGGTGACGGAAGCCTATGGCCGATGCGACACGCTGGTCTGCAATGCGGGGCAGGCGCGTCAGAGCACGTTCTATACGACGAGCGACCAGGACTGGCGTGACGAGTTCGAACTGAAGATCTTCTCCGTCCTGCGCCCCGTTCGCGCGTTTCTCGACCTGCTGGAAGCGTCGGGCGCCGGCGCGGTCGTCTGCACCAGTGCGATTCTCGCGCGCCATCCCGAGCCGTTTCTCATCGCGACCGGCGCGACGCGGGCGAGCCAGCTCAATCTCAACAAGTCGCTGTCGCTGGAGTTCGCGTCCAAGAACATCCGGGTTAATTCCGTGCTGATCGGCCTCGTCGACAGCGGCCAGTGGAGCCGCCGGTTCGACCGCGGCGAAAATCCGGACGGGACGCCGATCCCGGAGGGGACGAGCCGGGAAGACTGGTTTACCGACCTCGCAAAATCGCGGCGGGTGCCGCTCGGCCGGCTGGGTACGCCCGCCGAAGCGGCCAACGCCATCCTGTTTTTCGGATCGCCGATGTCTTCCTACATCACCGGCGAGACCATCGACGTGACCGGAGGACAATCGCGCCATGTCTGAGACCGACCTCGTTTCCGCGGGCGATATCGCCGCCGCGTTCCTCGAGAAATACGGCGTCTAACTTGCGTTAGTCTTTTTATATTTCCAGATCATTCG
>JAYQUR010000430.1:0-2672 GCA_038148075.1 Alphaproteobacteria bacterium
CTTCACGAACTCGTTGATGCAATGGCGCGCATTGTCCACGACGGTCATGCCGACCGAGAAGGTCGTCCGGCTGCCCGCGGTCACGCGGTTGAAGCCAAGCGAGTTGGTGTCGGCCATCTTGACGCGGACCTTGTCGACGTCGATGCCGAGCTCCTCGGCCGCCATCATGGCGATCGAGATGCGCGAGCCGGCGACGTCGGCGGTGCCGGTGATGATCGTCACCGTGCCGTCCGGCGCGATGTTCATCGCCGTCGACGTCTCGCCGCCCCGGTTGAACCAGAACCCGGCCGCGACGCCGCGTCCTTCGCCCGGCTTCACCGGAGACGTGTAGTGGTCGCACTTCTTTGCGGCTTCCAGCGTCTCGACGAAGCCGATCGGCCCGAACGTCTCGCCGTAGATCGTGGTGTAGCCCTCGGTCGCAGCGTTCTTGAGCCGGATGTCGATCGGGTCCATGCCGATCTTCCTCGCCAGCTCGTCGATCACGCCCTCGACGCCGAAGACGATCTGCGGCACGCACGGCGCGCGGAAGGAGTTCACCTTGGGCCGGTTGGAGACGACCTCGAACGATTCGATGAAGACGTTATCGAAATCGTAGCGGGTGAACATGGCGTTCGGGCCGTTGAAGTACATCGAGCCCGTAAAGATGCCGGTCTGGAAGACGATCTCCGCCTGCGCGGCGGTGATCTTGCCGTCCTTCCTGACGCCCATCTTGATCGTGTAGTCCGTCCCGGAGACGGGTCCGGTGCCGCGGAACACCTCGTCGCGCGACATCACCATCTTGACCGGACGGTTCGCCTTCTTCGACAGCAGGATGGCGATCGGCTCCGGATAAAAGCCGGTCTTGCCGCCGAAACCGCCGCCGAGCTCCGACTGCTGGACGTTGATCTTGTTGCCGTCGATCTTGAGGATCGCCGACAGGCGGTCGCGATAGACGAACGGCGCCTGCGTGCAGCACCACAGTTCGACCTGGCCGTCTTCCGAATAGTCGGCGACGCAGCCCTGCGGTTCGATATAGCCCTGATGCATCGGCTTGGAATCGAAGTGGCGCTCGACGATGAAATCCGCTTCCGCGAAGCCCTTTTCGACGTCGCCCATCTTGGAGACCATGCGCTCGGTGACGTTGGTCGGCTTGTCGCTCGGCTCGTCGAGGCCCTTGGTGCGGATGTAGTCGTGCAGGATCGGAGCGTCCGGCTTCATCGCATCGACCGGGTCGATGACGTGCGGCAGGATTTCGTAGTCCACCTTGATCAGCTTGAGCGCCCGTTTCGCAACCGCGTCGCTGGTCGCGGCGACGGCGGCGACCGGATGTCCGTCGAACAGCGCTTTCTCGCGCGCCATCGCCGTTCGGGTCATGTCGCCCGCGACGCCGCCTTCCGGGATATCCGGGAAGTCGTCGCGCGTGACCACCGACTTAACGCCCGGCAGCGCTTCGGCCGCGGACGTGTCGATCGACTTGATGATGGCGTGCGGATGCGGGCTCCGGAGCGTGCGGCCGTAGAGCATGCCCGGCAGGAAGAAATCGGCGCCGAACCGGGCCTTGCCGGTGACCTTGTCGAGCCCGTCATGCTTGACGGGGTTGGTGCCGACGATCTGGAGGTTGCGCTCCGGATCGTATTTGGGATCGTCGAGAATGCTTGCCATGGTCAGGCTCCTCTCATCTCTTCGGCGGCGGCCATGACCGACCGCACGATCTTGTCGTAGCCGGTGCAGCGGCAGAGATTCCCTGCCAGCCAGAACCGGGCTTCGGTTTCGGTGGGATTCGGATTGCGCTCGAGCAACGCCTTTGCGGCGACCAGGAAGCCCGGCGTGCAGATGCCGCACTGGAGGCCGTTGAGGTCGAGGAAGTTGCGCTGCAGCGGGTGCAGCTCGTCGCCCTTCGCCATGCCCTCGATGGTCTCGACCGACTTGCCGTCGGTTTCGGCCGCAAGGACCAGGCAGGAGCAGACAAGTTCGCCGTCAAGGATGACGCTGCACGCGCCGCAGTCGCCCGTCGAGCAGCCTTCCTTGGTGCCGGTCAGTTCCAGCTCGTTGCGCAGGACGTCGACGAGAGTCTGTTGCGGTTCGCAGAGATACTCGTAGTCGTCGCCGTTTACGGTCGTGGTGACGTGGACTTTCTTCGACATCAGTTTGCCTTCGCCCTTTCCAGCGCCTTGAGCGCGGCCCGCTTCGCGATCACGCCCGAGGTCTTGATTCTGTATTCCTTGGTGCCCCGCTTGTCCGAGATCGGGTTGCACGCGGCGCGCACGGCCTCGGCCATCTTCTCCAGCGCCGCGTCGTCGACCTTGGTGCCGACCAGCGCCGCCCCCGCATCCGCGACCAGCAGCGGCCGCGGCGCGACCGCCCCGACCGAAACGCGCGCGGCGGTGCAGGTGCCGTCGCCGTCGAGCGTCAGGTTCACGCCGACGCCGACCACCGCGATGTCCATCTCGGTCCGCGGCGTCAGGCGCAGATAGGCGTCGCCCGAATGCGCTTCGCGCTTGGGAAACGTGAAGGACACGATCAGCTCGTCGTCGGCGAGCGAGGTCTGGCCCGGCCCGGTGACGATGTTCTCGACATGCTCCTCGATATGGCCGCCCGGCCCGATGATATTGGCCACCGCCCCGGCGGCGATGATCGCCGGCACGCTGTCGGCGGCGGGCGAGGCGTTGCACAGATTGCCGCCGATGCTCGCG
>JAYQUR010000431.1:0-2668 GCA_038148075.1 Alphaproteobacteria bacterium
CCCCCCGAGCCTACTTGTCCAGGGTGTTCTCGGCGAAGATTTCCTCGACTTTCAATTGCCGCGGCGTCAGGCCCTGTTCGAAGGAGTATTGCGCAATGGTCTCCAGCGTCTTGCGGTTGGCGATCACGCCGTGGCGGACCAGCGGCGTCGCCAGCGCTTCCTTCGATTCGGGCGGCAGGAGCCCCGCGTCGAGGTAATAGGCCGTGTGCGCCATGCGCTGCTGATCGACCATCGCGTTGGCGTCCTCGAAGGCCTTGAAGATGTTGAGGATCGCCCACGGGTGCTTCTCCGCGACCTCGCGCTTGATGACCATGCCGTGGTTGATCGGGTAGAGACCGGTCTTCGAATAGAACCGTTTGCCCTCGGCATAGGGATCGGGAAACAGCGGACGGATGTCCGGGTGATTGTCGAGATCGGCGGTCGAACGATCGACCAGATTACCGCCCGGCAGGTAGAGCAGCGTCGCGTCGAGTTCCTTGTCCAGCATCATCTGGCCGATGTTCTTCTCTATCGGGATCTGGTTCACGGTGACGCCGGGCGGCGGCGTGAAGCCGGTCGATCCGCCATGGCTGATGTCAGGCGTGCGTTCCATGAAGAACTCCATGTCCTTCGGTTCGACGCCGAACTCGTGCTGCAGGATGCCGCGCGACCACAGGGCTGCGGTCTGCTGGAATTCCGGCACGCCGACGCGTTTGCCCTTGAGGTCTTCGGGCTTGTCGATGCCGGCGTTCTTGCGGACGAGAACCCAGGTCTGGAAGAAGAATCGCGTCGTGAAGATCGGCAGGCCGATGAAGCGGTCGTCGCCGCGCGCCGTCGCCATCAGCAGCGACGAGACCGACATCTCGGAGACGTCGAACTCGGCGAACTTGAGCTGCCGCCAGAACAGTTCCGACGGGTGCAGTTCCGTCGTAACCATGTCGATCGCATCGGCGGTGACGAACCCGTCGAGAACGGGGCGCGTCCGCAGGTTGGGCGTCAGTCCGACGCTCAGCTGCACCCGCGTGTTCGCGCCGCTGCCTGCGCGGTTCTTCTGGGGCCCGAGGTCTACCATTTTCTCATCCTTATAATTTCCGGTTTGGTCGTGTTTTCATCCGCGCCCGGCCGCAGGGCATCGGGCGGGTTCTTCGTTTGTCGCGGCGGCAGATCCGTCACGATGCCGACGGCATCGCCCGGCGGCACCAAGCTTCCCAGGTGCGTTCGAGGCCGAGCGGGCCGAGCTGGGTCTTCACGCTCGCCTCGATCTCCTTCGGCGTCAGGTAGTCCGGCGTGCCGATCTGCAGCGCCTGCATCTGGAGCTTCGCGTTGACCTGGAGGTAGACCGCCTTCATCACCGCTTCCTGCAGCGATGCGCCGACGACGACGCAACCGTGGCGTTTCATCAGCGCGATGGAGCGGTCGCCAAGCGTGGCGCCGAGGTCGCGTCCCTGGTCCATCGTGACGACGAGATGATCGCCCTCGCCGAACCTGTCGCGGATGTCCCAGCTCGGGATATCCTCGCCGATCACGCCGCAGGTATGCATCACCGGCCGGAGCGGCACGCCGGTCGACGCGAACGGGATCACCTCGTAGGAGTGGTTGTGGATGACGGCGTTCACGTCGTCGCGCAGCTCGTAGATCGCGCCGTGGATCATGCGCTCGCCGTAGGGGCGCCGCCCGTTCAGGTCGATGCCGTCGCCGTCGAGCCGGAACTCGACGATGTCCTCCGCTTCGATCAGTTCCGGCGCCCGCGCCCACGACAGCAGGTAGCGCTCGCGGTCTCCCGGATGGCGCACGCTGACATGGCCGA
Source organism: Alphaproteobacteria bacterium (assembly GCA_038148075.1). GTDB lineage: Bacteria > Pseudomonadota > Alphaproteobacteria > MPNO01 > UBA830 > JAYQUR01. The sequence continues at coordinate 1,787 of JAYQUR010000431.1, forward strand.
AGGAGTCGACGACGCCTTCATGCGCAAGGATGCGGTTCGCGATCACGAGATCGCGGAGGGTCTCGGGGCTGGCGGGCATTTGTTACTCCGGCGGGCGCTTCCGCCCGCGATCAGGCGTCGATGCGTTCCTCGCGGGCGGGCACGCGCTTGTGCAGATCGCCGTAGAACTCCTCGACCGGCATGAAGCCCGGCGCCTCGCGGCACATCTTTTCGGTGATCTCCATCAGCTCGTCCTCGTCCATGTTGAAATCCATGGGCTTGAGGAAGGGCTGCGTCACGTACCACGGGCTGTCGGCGAAGAATTCGATGCCGTTGCCTTCCGGGTCCGTCGCGTACATCGTCCAGCAGATGCCGTGCGTGCCGGTCATGATCCTGGTATCGGGTCGTTCGCGCTGGATGCGCTGGTACATGGCGCGCAAGTCGGCGAGGGATTCCAGCCGGAACGCCATGTGATGGATCACGCCGCCGGCGCCTTTCACGATCGTGTTCGTCGGCACGTCGTCGGGCCGGCCTTCGACGAGAAACACCTGGTGATGCTCCTCCGGGTCGAGCGTCATGAAGATCATGGTGACGCCGGCACCCGTCATGCCGCCGTCGGTCCGTTCGAAACCGATGACGCGGGTATAGAAGTCCTCCATCATCTCGATGTCCTTGACGACCAGCCCCATGTGGCTGAAGCGGGCCGTAATCTTCTTGTCCGCCGCTGTCTCGGCAGCCATGGCTTTCCTCCCGGGAAATTCTCGGGCCGTATTCTGTGTCACGGGCCGACGATAATCAATTCGCGCCGTCATAAAGAAACCGCATTCGGGATGGCGCTGGTTTTGTGATCGCGGTTCCGGCCCGCTCCCCCTCCCGGCCACCCATGAGGATACTGGCGTTGGG
>JAYQUR010000432.1:0-2663 GCA_038148075.1 Alphaproteobacteria bacterium
GTCGTCAACGTGGCCATGGCCCACCACATGGAATCGAGAATGCTGCCGAACGTCTCCGGTTGTGCGTCGCGCTCGACCATGTACATGAAACCGGAGGACACCACGAGCAGAACGCCCAGGATATAAAGCGAGCCGAACACGGTACGCCACTGCTTGCGCACGACGTAGCCCATCGTCACCAGCGCAGGCGAATAATGCGCAATCTTGAAGATCGTAATCAGTCGGAAAAGCCGCAGGAACCTGAGGTCGGCAGGGATTATGAACGAGAGGTAGAACGGCAGTATCGCCGCGAGATCGATCAGCGCCAGCGGGCTGACCATATAACGTAACCGCGCGCGTGCCGGCGAATAGAGCACGAAGCGCGGATGCTCCGGCGCCGCCCAGACGCGCCCCGCATACTCCACCGTGAAAGCAACAACGACGACAATCTCGATCAGGTCGAAAAGCTCGAGATACGTCGCCGCGAGGCGCTTGTCAGACTCGAGAATGATCGCCGCCGTGCCGATCAGGATCAGCAATACGAGGACGGTATCCACGATCGTCCGCGGCCGGTCGCCGTGACGTTCGCCGTCGAGCAATTCGAATACGCGGACACGCAGGGCCTTCATGCGCCCCTCCCGCCGTGGAGTTTATCAGGCCGCCCGTTCGCCGATCGCCGACGCTATGGCCTCAAGCGCGGCATCCGCCGCCGAACCGTCGGGGCCGCCGGCCTGCGCCATATCCGGACGTCCGCCGCCGCCCTTTCCGCCAAGCGCGGCCGAGCCGACCCGCACCAGGTCGACGGCGCTCAACCGGTCGGTCATGTCGTCGGTCACGCCGACGACGATGGACGCCTTCCCCTCGTCGACCGACACGATCGCGGTAACGCCCGAGCCGATCTGCTTCTTGATGTCGTCGGCAAGCGGCTTGAGTTCCTTCGCGGGAACGCCATCCAGCTTGCGGGGAGCGTATTTGAGACCGGCGATCTCCCGCACTTCGCCCCCGGCGCCGCCATCCCCGCCGCCGCCTGTCGCGAGCTTGCGGCGCAGGTCGGAAATTTCGCGTTCCATTTTGCGCCGCTCGTCGAGAAGCGCCGCGATTCGATCGGGCACGTCTTCCGGCGCGGTCCTGAGCTCCGCCGCAGCGGTCTGCAGGGAGGCCGTATTCGCGGCGACGAAATCCTCCGCGGCGGCACCGACCACCGCCTCGATGCGGCGGACGCCCGCGGCGACGGCGCTGTCGCCCAGAATCCGGAAGAACCCGATGTCGCCCGTACGCGAAACATGCGTCCCGCCGCACAGTTCGACCGAAAAATTCTCGTCGTTGCCGCCCATCGTGACGACGCGAACCTCGTCGCCGTATTTCTCGCCGAACAGCGCCATGGCGCCCTGCTCGATCGCCTCGTCGGGCGTCATCAGACGCGTATCGACCGGGGTGTTGAGGCGGATGCGGGCATTCACCTCGCGTTCGATGGCGCGCAGGTCGCCGTTCTCGATCGCCTTGGGGTGCGAAATGTCGAAGCGCAGGCGGTCCGGCGCGACGAGCGAGCCCTTCTGCGTTACATGGTCGCCGAGACGGCGGCGCAAGGCCTCGTGGAGTAGATGCGTGGCGGAATGATGGGCGCGCAGCGCGGACCGCCGGTTGCCCTCGACCGAAAAGCCGGCAGTCGCGCCGACGCCCAGCGCGCCTTCGCGCACCCGGCCGACATGGACATGGAGATCGCCGAGTTTCTTCTGGGTGTCCGTCACGTCGACGACGCCTCCGTCGAAGACCACGGTGCCGCGGTCCCCCTGCTGGCCGCCGGATTCGGCATAGAACGGCGTCTGGTTGGCGACGAACGCGACATCCGAGCCGGCCGCCGCGGTCTGCGTTTCCGCGCCGTCGACGACGATGGCGGTAATTACCCCTTCCGCCGTTTCCGCCGAATAGCCGAGAAACTCCGTCGCGCCCGTGCGCTCGCGTATGTCGAACCAGACGCTCTCGTCGGCGGCGTCGCCGGAGCCGTGCCAGTTCTTGCGCGCTTCGGCGCGCTGACGTTCCATCGCGACGTCGAAACCATCGGTATCGACCGAGCGGCCCTGGCCGCGCAGCACGTCCTCCGTCAGGTCCAGAGGAAAACCGAACGTGTCGTACAGCCGGAAGGCGACATCGCCGGGGAGCGCTTCGCCCGCGCCGAGCTTGTCGGTCTCTTCGGATAGCAGCCGCAGACCCCGCCCCAGCGTTTCCTTGAAACGGGTTTCCTCGAGCTTGAGTGTCTCGGTGACGAGCGCCTCCGCGCGGCTCAGTTCCGGGAACGCCTTGCCCATCTCGCCGACGAGGGCCGGGACGAGCTTCCACAGGAGCGGTTCTTCGCAGCCCATGATGTGCGCGTGGCGCATGGCGCGCCGCATGATCCGGCGAAGGACGTATCCGCGGCCTTCGTTGGACGGAAGAACGCCGTCGGCCATCAGGAAACTGGAGGCGCGCAGGTGGTCCGCAATCACGCGATGCGACACCTTGTGCTCGCCGTCGGCATCGACGCCGGACGCGCCGGCAGACGCCTCGATCAGGTTACGCATCAAGTCGATGTCGTAGTTGTCGTGCTGTCCCTGAAGGACGGCGGCGATGCGCTCGAGTCCCATTCCGGTATCGATCGAGGGGCTCGGCAGATCGTTGCGCGTATCCGCGTCGAGCTGCTCGTACTG
>JAYQUR010000433.1:0-2639 GCA_038148075.1 Alphaproteobacteria bacterium
ATGCCGACCTCGTTCAATTGCAGCCAGTTGCAGTCGACGAAGCCCTTGAAGGCGAATGTGTTCTCGTTCGGCGCGACGAAGCAGTCGAATTCCGGCAACGGCGGCGGGTTTCCGGGACCCATGTAGGTAAAGACGATGCCATTGCGCTCGACGCACGGATACGCGGTGTGTTTGATCTTGGTATGGAAGTTGCTGTCCTTCGGCTCGGCGGGCTGTTCGAGGCAACGTCCGGTCTCGTCGAACAGCCAGCCATGGAACGTGCAGCGCAGCCCGCCGTCCTCCAGCCGCCCGAAGCACAGGTCGGCGCCGCGATGGGGGCACCGACGGCCGATCAGCCCGTAGCCGCCGGCCTCAGTACGATAGAGGACGAGGTCTTCGCCCAGCAGACTGACCGCCTTGGCCGGGCGCTTGCCGTCCAGCTCCTCGGTCAGCGCCGCCGGCTGCCAGTAGCGCCGCATCAGTTCGCCGCACCCCGTGCCGGGGCCGACGCGCGTGACGAGCTCGTTCTGTTGTTCGCTCAACATGGCCGGACGTTAGCATTTTTGCGCAGCTGTTTACACGTTTCGCGCACGGGCGTGTCGCGCGTTCGTGCGGACCGAAACCATGGACATCCGGCTGGCGGCATGCATCTTATGCGGGAGATTATTCGAACCGACGGGCCTGTTTTCATGACCGATATTTCCCGCCTTCGCACGTTCGTGACCGGCATGACCGAACTGGCCGCCCGGTCCGACGGCGATGAAAATGCGATGATCGGCGGGTGCGAGCCGCTGCTCGCCGAGCTGATCTCGACGGACGACTGGCTGCCCGAGGCTTACACGGTCGAGGGCGAAACCTACCGGCAGTATCTGCTCCATTGCGATCCGCTGCAGCGGTTCTCGGTCGTCAGCTTCGTCTGGGGACCGGGTCAGACGACGCCGGTGCACGATCATACGGTCTGGGGTCTGATCGGAGTGTTGCGGGGCGCCGAGGTCGGCCGGCGGTTCGAGCCGTCGGCGGACGGACCGATGCGCGCCGGGGAAGAGGAGATTCTCGAAGCCGGTGCGATCGACATTGTCTCGCCGACGCGCGGCGATATCCACGTGGTCACCAACGCCCTCCAAGATCGCGCCTCGATCAGCATTCATGTCTACGGCGCCAATATCGGCGCGGTCAGCCGGCACGTGTTCGACCGCGACACCGGTGCCGCGAAGGAATTCATCTCGGGCTACTCAAACGAGGCCGTTCCCAACCTCTGGGACCTGTCGGCGCGATGACGGCGCCGTTTCTCGCCGCCGCGCTGCTTGCACTGCTTGCGCTTGCCGCTTGGGGCGCGACGTATGTCTGGGAAGGCATCGGGGACATAGAGATGAGCCTGAACGGCGTACTGGCGATGATCGCCGGGATCGTGCTCAGTCTCGCGCTCGGGATCGGGCTGATGTTCCTGGTATTCTACAGCGAACGGCGCGGAGACGACGGGTGAGTGCCGCCAGGGTTCTCGCGGCGGCCCTGCTGCTCGCCTGGGGCGCCGCCGCCGGCGCGGTCCAAGAGGACGACCGGCACGTGGGCTACTACTATCCGCCGCTCTCCTCGGAAGAGGACTACACCGCGCGGGCCCAGACGCTGCCGGGCAGCGACCGGGACAGGCGTATCGGCTTCATCGTCGCCTTCAACAAGGAGCTGGCGGGTGATCCGTACCCGCAACGCTTCGCGATCTACGCGAAGGGCGCGGAGGCCGAGAAGCTCATCATCGTCGGTCTCGACGACGAGGCGTTCTCCACGCTGTTTCGTGCGCGCGGCATCCTGGCGACGCTGACGGCGCGGGCCCGTGCCTCGCCGCTGTTCCGGGAACTCGGCGTCGAGAACCTGTTCACGTTCTTCGATCTCGGAAAGCTGCTCGGCTTCGAGCACGTCACGATATCCGACGGCAAACGCTGGGCGCATCGCGTCCGGCTGAAGTAGTTTCGCGTAGACAAAGGGACGGGACACCTCTCGCAACAAGAGACTACGGGAGACACTGCATGACGACGCGGGAACCGCGCTCCACCGCGGGGCGGGGCGAACTTTACGACAATGTGATGGATACGATCGGCAATACGCCCTGCATTCGTATCAACCGGCTCGCGCCCGACGGCGTGACGATCTACGCCAAGGCCGAATACTTCAATCCCGCTTCGTCGGTGAAGGACAGGCTCGCCGTCAGCATCATCGAGGAAGCCGAGCGCAGCGGCGCGCTCAAGCCGGGCCAGACCGTGGTCGAGGCGACCAGCGGCAATACCGGCATCGGCCTCGCCATGGTGTGCGCGGCGAAGGGATATCCGCTGGTCATCACCATGGCGGAGAGTTTCTCGATAGAACGCCGCAAGCTGATGCGCTTTCTTGGCGCCAGGGTCGTGCTGACGCCGCGCGAGCAGAAGGGCTTCGGCATGTACCGGAAGGCCGTCGAGCTCGCCGAGAAGAACGGCTGGTTCCTCGCGCGCCAGTTCGAGACGGACGCCAACGCCCTGGTCCACGAGAACACGACGGCGCGCGAAATCCTCGCGGACTTCAGGGACAGCCGGCTCGACTATTTCGTGTCCGGCTACGGCACCGGCGGCACCATTTCCGGGGTCGGCCGCGTCCTGCGCCGCGAGCGGCCCGACATCAGCATCATCCTGACC
>JAYQUR010000434.1:0-2635 GCA_038148075.1 Alphaproteobacteria bacterium
TCAGCCGGCTGAACGTGTTCGGCAAGTATCCCGAAACGCCGGCCGTCAGAAACGTGTCGAGGATCACGGTTGCGCCGCCCGAAGCATGAGAGCCGAATTCGATCGACGAACCGATTGCCGCGAGAAACGCCGTTGCCGCCGCCTCGTCGCCGCCACAGCAGGGCTCCCAAACGACGCCGACCGAGCCGCCGACGGAGAGGAAGTCCGATATCGCTGCAATTTCCCCGGCGTCGTAGTTGGAGACGGAGGAGCTACAGCAACCCAGGTTCAAAAAAAGCAGATCGATCCCGCTCAGTGCGGCGGACGTGATCTCGCCGGACGTAAATGTGCCGGTAACGCCAGCGAGCCCGTTGTAGAATCCGGCGAAATCGGTGTTGTACGGAGCGGTATTTTGCTTCGAAACCAGCACCTCCGTCCCCGAGCCGAGAAGGTTGGTCAACATCTGGTTCCGGCCGGCCGAGGCGAAGTCCATGGAGTTGATATCCGAAAACACCGCAATCACTCCGGCGTTGGACGCCGTCGACGTCAACAAACCGCAAAAGAGTGTGATCGCAGCGAGGGAAATCGGGGCAAAACGGAATTTCATGCTTTCGCCTTCCTGCCGGTACCGGCCTGCTCGGGATACTCGCGGCCGGACGGCCGAAACGTTGCTCGAGTAGGTGGCTCGTTATCGCGAAATCGAAACGACCCACTCTGCGATCCCGGGGTGCAAGAAACGTGCCAATCGGAAAGCGTCTTTATTTCAATGGGATAATAGCGTCCTTCACTGACGGGCGCGCAATGTTGTAAAATTTTCCGACAGTCCGTCGGAGGGCAATTCGGCTATCGATAGCTTGAGACCCCGGTCCGAAACAGGCGGAGTGGAATATTCCCGACTTCGGTACCGACCTCGCGTTCGGCCCGCCCCCGAAGACTATCCGTAATAGGGATTCATGCCCGCCGAGTGATCGGTGACGTCTACGACGCGCGCGATGGTCGGCACGATCTTCTTGATCTCGACCTCGACGCCCTGGCGCAACGTCGCGGACGAGGCGGAGCACCCCTGGCAGCCGCCTTCGAGGCGGACGAAAGCGGTGTTCTCCTTCACGTCGATCAGCGAGATATGGCCGCCGTGCGAGGCGACTTGCGGGTTGATGTGATTGTCGAGCAGATCGAGGATCGCCTTGCCTTCCTCGGACTGAAGGCCGGGCCGGTCCTCGAGGTCGATGGCGTCGCGCACGTCCTGCACTTCGGGCACGTAGTGGCCGAGCATGTTCTTGATCGGCTGCATCAGACTGTAGGCGGCGCCCTCGAACCGGAGATAGGCGATGCCGTCCTTGAAAGCCCTGAATTCGACGTCCCCGCCGCCGTCTTTTGCGGCCGGCCGGATACGCGTATCGACGATCTCGCGAATTTCCGCGGCAGGACCGGTGAGCTCGTCCGCCGCGCCATCGTCCGCCGTGCCGGGCAGGTCGCCCTCGATCACGGGCAGGCCGGACATGAAGTGGTCCATGATGGCGGCGAGAACCTGCGGGCGCAGGATGTGCCATTCGGCGTCGCCCGTCCTGGTTACGCGCACGTCGTCGGCGCCGAGCGCGACCTTGGCAACGCCGCCGAGGCCGAATATCCGGTTCGCCAGCGGCGAGATCGCCGCTTCGCCCGCGCTGGAGAACGAGGCGCCGGCGGGCAGAACTTCGCGTCCGGGCATAAACCGGACGATTTCGGGGCTTGCGGTTTCTTCGGTCTGGATGAACATCGGGCTACGCTCTCCGGGCAGTATTTCGAGTCACTAACATAAGGCTTTCGCCGCAAAAGCAAAGGGCCACGCAGGCCGCTGTCAGCCCGACGGGGCTGAAAATTCTTCCGCCACGTCGATCAGCAGAACGCGCGACGGCGTCTCGGCGGCGGCGATGCGAATGCTGGTCTCGCCGCTGATTTCCGCGCCGCCGCGCCGCGGCACGCCGGAATCGTTGACCGCCAGCGGCCCGTCGATCGCCAGCACGTAGGCGCGCCGCTCCGGCGCCAGCGGCCGCAGCAGCGACTCGCCCCGGTTCAGTTCCGCGCCCATGACGGCGGCGTCCTGCCGGATGGATATCAGCCCCTCGATCCCCGGCGCTCCGGACGCGTAGATCGTGAAGTCGCCGGGCGGCGCGGCGGGCGGGCCGTTGAGGTCGGTATAGTCGGGCGGCAATTCGGCCTCGGCGGCATGGAACCACATCTGGTAGACGCGGGTTGCGGCGTCCCCCGGGTTCGCTTCGCTGTGCTGTACGCCGCTGCCGGTGGTCATCGCCTGCACGTCGCCCATCCGCAGCAGGCCCTTCGCGCCGGTCGTGTACTCGTGCGCGACCGTGCCCTCGCAGACATAGGTGACGATTTCGAAATTGCGGTGGCCGTGCATGGGAAAGCCCGAACGCGGGGCGATCTCGGTATCGGCAAGGACGCGCATCGGCCCCATGCCGAAGACCGGCGTGCCGGCGTTTTCCGGCGAGCCGCGGAAGTGATCCCGGATGCGGATGCCGGGCGCGTCGACCCCGCGCAGCTTCCCGTATGGCGCGATACGAATCATGACGATGTCAAAATGCGCTAAAACGGGAGAACATCAAGCCCCTATGCGAGGATGCCTGTGAGGGAATTCACGAGCGAGATCAGGGTAGAG
>JAYQUR010000435.1:0-2629 GCA_038148075.1 Alphaproteobacteria bacterium
GAACATATACTTCACGGTCAGCGCCATGCCCGACAGGAGCTCGGTCAGCAGCAGCGCACGCGTGGATCTCTGGATAAAGGACATCTTCGCTCTCTTATCCCTTCGCGCCGGGAAGCCAGTCGAACGCGATCAGCGCGCCTGCCGTCAATGCCACCCACAGCAGCGAGAACGGCAGGAACACTTTCCAGCCGAGGCGCATGAGCTGGTCGTAGCGATAGCGCGGGAACGTCGCGCGCACCCACAGAAACACGAACAGGCACAGCGCGATCTTGGCGGCGAACCAGACGATGCCCGGGACCCACGTGAACGGCTCGATATCGAACGGCGGCAGCCAGCCGCCGAGGAATAGCACGACGGTCATGCCGCTCATCAGGATCATGTTCGCGTATTCGCCGAGGAAGAACAGCGCGAACGTCATCGACGAATATTCGACGTTGTAGCCCGAAACCAGCTCGGCTTCCGCTTCCGGCAGGTCGAACGGATGGCGATTGGTCTCGGCCAGCGCCGAGATAAAGAAGATCACGAACATCGGCAGCAGCGGCAGCCAGTACCAGTTCCAGAAACCGCCGCCCTGCTGAGCGAGGACGATATCGGTTAGGTTGAGCGAACCGACGCACATCAGGACGGTAATGATCACGAAGCCGATGGCGACCTCGTAGGAAACCATCTGCGCCGCCGACCGCAGCGCGCCCAGGAACGCGTATTTCGAGTTGCTCGCCCACCCGGCCATGATGATGCCGTAGACACCGAGAGACGAGATTGCGAACAGGTACAACACGCCGACATTGATATCGGCCAGCACCCAGCCGGAATCGAAGGGAATGACGGCCCACGCGATCAGGCTGAGAATAAAGGTCAGCATCGGCGCGAGGACGAACACAACCCGGTTCGCGCCCGACGGGATCACCGTTTCCTTGATGAACAGCTTGAGGCCGTCCGCCAGCGGCTGCAGCAGGCCGAACGGGCCGACCACGTTGGGTCCCTTGCGCAGCTGCATCGCCGCGATGACCTTGCGCTCGGCCAGGGTCAGGTAGGCTACCGCCCCCAGCAACGGCAGGACGATCAGCAGGATCTGCCCGACGATGATGATGCCGGGCCAGAGATATCCGTCCCAGAACTCAGCCATCTGTTCCCGTCTTTCCTGCAGCGCCGACGCCGAACGTTTCGGTACAGGCCGCCATGGTCTGCGACGCCCGGCTGATCGGATCGGTCATGTAGAAATTGTCTATGGGGCATGCGAACGGTGTATCTCCCAATTCGCCTGCCGCGCCGAAGTCGCCCCAGGCCGCCGGCTGCACCGTATCGATCTCGCCCAATTGCGGGGCGACCTTCGCCATGTGCGCCCGGACGGACGCAATGTTGTCGTAGGGCAGCGTGTGACCGAGCACATCCGACAGCGCGCGAACGATGGCCCAGTCCTCGCGCGCGTCGCCGGGCGGATGCACCGCGCGGCGGCCGCGTTGCACACGCCCTTCGGTATTGACGTATGTCCCGTCTTTCTCGGTATAGGCCGCGCCCGGCAGGATGACGTCGGCGGCATGCGCACCGGCATCGCCGTGATGGCCCTGATAGATGACGAAGGCGTTCGCGAGCTTCGAAGCGTCGATTTCGTCCGCGCCGAGAAGATAGACCACTTCGACCTCGCCCGTCGCCGCTCCATCCAGGATGCCGGCAACGTCGCGCCCCCCTGCACCCGGAACGAAGCCGATGTCGAGACCGCCGACCCGCGCGGCCGCCGTGTGCAGCACGTTGAAGCCGTTCCAGCCATTACCGACCGCGCCGACGCTTTCGGCCAGCGACCGCGCCGTCGCCAGAACCGCCGCGCCGTCTGCGCGCGCGAGCGCGCCCTGCCCCACGACGATCATCGGCCGCTCGGCATCCTTGAGAACCTGCGCGAACGGATGGCTTCCGCTAGCTATTTCCGAAAGAGTCTGCGGTCCTGCGCCGAGATACTCGTGCGCATAGGTCAGGTCGGCCTTCGGGCCAACCATGCCGACCTTGAAGCCGCCGGCAACCCAGCGCTTGCGCAGCCGGGCGTTGACGATCGGCGCCTCGATACGCGGATTCGTGCCGATCAGCAGGCACGCGTCGGCATCCTCGATGCCGGCGATGGTGGTGTTGAAGACGTAGCCTGCGCGCGACCCCGCCGATAGCCGGGAGCCGTCCTGCCGGCAGTCGATATTCGCAGAGCCAAGCGCCGTCATCAGATCCTTGAGAGCCGTCATCGACTCGACGTCGCACTGGTCGCCCGCAATCGCGGCAATCCTGGCGCCGTCCATGCCGCGGAGCTTTCCGCCGATGGCGTCGAACGCCTCGTGCCACGTCGCGGGCTGCAACTTGCCGTCGCGCCGGATGTAGGGCCTGTCGAGCCGCTGGCGCGCGAGCCCGTCGCAGGCATAGCGCGTCTTGTCGGAAATCCATTCCTCGTTCACGTCCTCATTGAGGACCGGCAACACACGGAGTACCTCGCGACCGCGGCAATCGACGCGGATGTTGCTGCCGACCGCATCCATCACATCGACGGATTCGGTCTTCACCAGTTCCCAGGGCCGCTCCTCGTACGCGTAAGGCTTCTAGGTCAGCGCACCCACCGGGCTCATATCGATGATGTTTGCTGACAATTCGGAGG
>JAYQUR010000436.1:0-2627 GCA_038148075.1 Alphaproteobacteria bacterium
ACGTAACGCTTGGCGAAGGCCGTATAGGCGGCGGAAAACGCCGTGCCGATCGCCATGATCGCGTCGCCGCGCAGCGCGTTTTCCGGCGCGCCGACATCGAAGCCGATGGCCGACCAGACGCCGGCAATGGCAAGGAGAACCCCTGCCATCTTCCAGGACGTAATCCGCTCGATCCGGAAGGCGGCGGCAAGGCCCATCGTGACCAGCGGCATGCAGGCGTAAATCAGCGCGCCGCGCGCGGACGTGGTGTCCTCGAGCGCGCGCGCGAAGCAATAGGGAAACGCTGCGAAGAAAATCACCGCCAGGACGAGGAGCCCGACGCGATCGCGCGGGTCGATGTGGAAACGGCGGCCCTGATACCGGACCAGCGCGATCAGGAAGAGCGACGCGACGAAATAGCGCAGCGACGCCAGCGTGAACGGATCGGTTTCATCGACCACAAAACGCGTCGAGACGACGGTAAGCCCGCCGACGCTCGCCGCCCCGCACACGAGCGACATACCCAGGAGGGCTTTCCTGTCGATCATGGACTGCCGCCCCGGCCCGGCGCCGGCGGTTTCAGTCGTACGCCTTGTCGCCGAGCACCGCTTCGCGGAAACGCGCGCGGATCGACGTTCCGTCGCGCATCGGCAGGATCATCGGGACGTAGTCGGTGGTCACCTTCACCGTCGCGAATACCGGCCCCTTCGCCTCGTAGAGCGCGGAAATTGCCGCTTCCAGTTCCTTCTTCGACCAGACTGTCTCCGTCGTGCGGAATCCCGCGGCGGCCGCCATGCCGGCGAGATCGACGCCGTGTCCCGTGTGGGTGTCCTGCATGCCGGTCTCTCCGTAACGCTGATTGTCGAACACGCAGATCGCGAGGTTTTCCGGCGCGGCGACCGCAATCGTCGCCAGACTGCCGACGCCCATCAGCATTTCGCCGTCGCCGGTAACGACCAGGACGCGGCGGTCGGGTTGCGCCCGGGCAAGACCGAGCCCGGTCACCGCAGCGCCCCCCATTCCGCCCCACAGGTAGAAGTTGTTGGGATGGTCGCCGGCAGCCGCCGCATCCCACGTCGTCGAGCCGAGACCGGTAACGAGCAGCGTATCGCCGCGATCCTTCAGGAGACGGGCGATAACGTCGCGCCGGTTCAGGGTGATCTTTTTCGCCGCCATTATTTCCGCCAGTCCTTGAAACCGATGACGCGCTGGCCGATCAGCACCGCGACGCCGCGATAGGAGTTGAATGCGATCTGGGACGCCGCGTGGATCGTCTCCGCTAGGTCGCCGGCATCGTCGACGTGGTAGACGATCATGCCCGCATCCTCGAGCGACTTCCGCGTCGACTGTCCCATGGGTATCTGCCACGGGTTGAACTCGCCCCATTCGCCCCGCATCGTCACCAGCATCAGCAGCGGCGAACGCGTCTCGACGATCACCGACAGCATGTTGATGCAGTTGCCGACGCCCGACGACTGCATCAGCAACGCCGACCGGTCGCCCCCGAGCCAGGCGCCCAGCGCCAGCGCGACGCCCTCTTCCTCGGTCGTCAATCGTGTCGTCTTGATGCGGTTGTCCTCGAGACAACGCTTTATCAGATCCGCATGCCCGGCGTCGGGCACATAGCTCACCTGTGCGATATCGTTGTCCTTGAGCGTCTTGAAGATGTCGCCCGGCCAGGCGGGCGACTTGGGTTTCCTGGTGCGGGCCTTCGCCGCCATGTGACTCTCCGGTCGTCAACTTCCCTTGGCCCTCTATTATCCGGTCCGCCCGGACAGTACAATCGCACAGTCGACATAAGGGGGCGCAAATGCCGCGCATCGACGCGAACGGAATCACGATCAACTGCGAGATCGACGGCCCGGAGGGTGCGCCGTGGGTCACCTTCATCACCGGCATCACGAACGACACCACCATGTGGGACGACCACGTGCCGGCGCTCAGCCGCGAACATCGATTGCTGAGGCTGGATTCGCGCGGCCACGGCGGCTCGGACGCGACGCCCGCCCCCTACGACTTCGGCACGCTGACGGACGATGTGATCGGTGTCTGGGACGCGCTGGGTGTCGAGCGCAGCCATGTCGTCGGCATCGGGCTTGGCGGAATGACGACATTGATGCTCGCGGTTCGCGAACCGCGCCGCGTCTCCGCCATCGTACCGACCGCCTGCCGCGCCGAACTCGTGCCCGAGTACGAGGCGATCTGGCCGCCGATGATCGAGCTTTCGACCGAGGGCGGCATCGACGCGATCGCCGATATCACCGCCGAGCGCTGGTTCCCGGAACCGTTCCGCCAGGCAAATCCCGACAAGATGGATCGGGTTCGCGCAATGATCCGCCGCACCTCTCTCGACGGCTATCACGGCTGCATCCGGGCGCTGCTGACGCTGTCGGCGGCCGTCCGGCTGCCCGAACTGCGCATGCCGGCCCTGTTCGTTTCGGGTGCGCTCGATTTCATCGGCGGGCCGGCCGACGTGATGACGGAGATGGCGCACGCCGTCGCGGACGGCCAACATGTCACACTCCCGGATGCCGGGCATATCTGTAACATGGCCAACCCGCGCGACTACGACAGCGCGCAGTAGAGCTTATTCGCCAGCCTATGATCCATGACCTGAACCGACGGCATCGCCCGACCCAACCGTCGAG
>JAYQUR010000437.1:0-2622 GCA_038148075.1 Alphaproteobacteria bacterium
CGTCGATCTTGCCGTGCACCTCGTCGGGGAGTTCGGCGCCGTCGGCGATTTCCAGTGTCGGGCGGCCGTCGCGGACGTGGCAGACCACGACGTCGCAGGCCTCGATCAATTCCGCGCTGAACTCGGGCGACTTGATGGACGAGATGTGCATGCCGGGCTCCAGCCAGTCCGGTTCGGCGACGGGCTGAACCGAGTTGGTGGCGCACAGCACGATGTCGGCGCCCGCGACCGCCTCGGCCGCGGTCTCGGTCGGGCGGATCTGGGTGCCGAGCGTCTCGGACCATTCCATGGCGAACCGGTCGCGGTTCTCCTTGCGCTTGGAGAACACGCGGTAGTCGGCGATCTCGTGGACCTTGTCGATGGCGCGGAGCTGCGCCTGCGCCTGCCAGCCGGTGCCGATCAGCGCGACCGAGCGCGCGCCCGGCTTCGCCAGGTACTTGGCGGCGAGCGCGCTGGTGCCGGCCACGCGCATCGGCTGGACGACGCCGTCGGGAAAGATCGCGAGCGGCTCGCCCGTATGCGTCGAGAACAGCAGCACGAGTCCGGTATAGCGCCGGCCGGGCGCGGCGGGGATCTTCACGCGGCGCTTGTTGCCTTCCTCGACCGGGTGGGTGACGACGTCGGAATTGATGCGGATCGCGCTGACGCCGAGGCCCGGCGCGACGCCGTCCATCGATTTCAGCGAATAGATCGCCCCCGGCGCGTAGTCCGACGGCACGATCGTGTCGCTGCGCCGCCGGAGCGCGCCCTTGCCTTCGCCGAGCTGGCGGTATGCGATCTCCAGGACGTCGATCACGTCGTCCATGGTCAGCAGCGCACGGACGTCGTCGGCATCGAGAATCAGCGTCACGCCGCGTTTTCCTCCGCGATCGGCGCCTCGGCGGCGGCGCCGCGGCCGGCGGTCCAGCCCGAGATCAGGCACTCGGCGATGTTGCCGCCTGCGAGGTAGAGGTGGCCGAAGCAGCTGCCCATCTCGCCGGCGGCATACAGCCGCGGGATCGGATCGCCGTGGACGTCGACGATGCGCTGCCTGCCGTCGTGGCGGGGACCGCCCTGCGTGTTGGAGACGATGGGCCACATCTCGCCGGCGTAGTAGGGCGGCGTCGCGATCGGCACCATCGAGCCTGGCGGGCGGCCGTGCTCGTCGTCGTTCATCGCCTCCGTCATGGCGTTCCAGCGCTCGATGGTGGCGCGCAGCGTGTCGACCGGCGTGCCGGTGATTTCGGCCAGCTCTTCGATCGTGTCCGCGCGCTTGAGGAGGCCCATCTCGATTTCTCGTAGGTTGTCCTGCGACCATTCGAAGTCGACGTCGCGGTCGTTATAGGCGGGGTTGCCCATCGGGTAGAGCTTGCGCGCCTCCTCGTCGAAGATCATCCAGGCGGGAATGTTTCGGAACTGCTGGGTGACGGTGTCCATGTCCTCGAACGGGCGTGCGCCAGTGTCCTGCAGATATGGCGGCTGTTCGTTCATGAACCGCTTGCCGGCGCGGTTCACGAGGATCCACGCGACCGGCACCTTGACCATATCGGCGCCCACCATGTCGGCCTCCTGGTCGCCGGGCACCCAGTCGGGGAAGCGTTCCACCCGAATACCGTAAGGGTAGGCCACCGGGTCGGGGTGGCGGAAGCCGTAGGAGCCGTGGAAGTGCCACATGTGCCAGAGGGCCGGCGCCGACTTCCTGCGCCATGCGGATGCCGTCGCCGGTGTTGTAATTGTTGGCGGCCGTCAGCACCGGCATCAG
The DNA here is from genome assembly GCA_038148075.1 of Alphaproteobacteria bacterium. Lineage (GTDB taxonomy): Bacteria > Pseudomonadota > Alphaproteobacteria > MPNO01 > UBA830 > JAYQUR01. Next base: position 1,742 of record JAYQUR010000437.1, read on the forward strand.
CTGCCAGTATTCCTGCTTCATCCTGTCGCTGGCCTCGAAGCCGCCCGACGACAGCACGACGCCGCGTCGCGCTTCGAAGCGCTTCTCGCCCTCGGGGGTGTCGGCGATCACGCCGCGTACTTCGCGGCCGGCGGTATAGATCAGACGCTTCGCTGGCGAGGCCAGCTTCACGTCCACGCCCAGTTCGTCGACCTTCATCTGAAGGACGCGGAACAGATACGGCTCGCCGACGCGGCCTTTCACCTGCGGAAAGAACGCGTGCGCGTTGAAGTTCGGCACCGAGTCGACGTGCGTGTAGTAGAACGTCTCGCGGTGCGGGAAGGGATAGTTGCCGCCGCGCGGCCGGGTGGTGATCTCGGCGCCGGTGCCATCCGCCACGTCCCGCAGAAATCCTTCGGCCTGCGACATGCCGTCGGCGATCGTACGGATCACGTCGTCCGGAATACGCCCGCCGTTCGACGCTTTCAGATAGGCGAACGCCTCGTCGGGTGCGGCAGAGCAGCAGATCGCGCCCTGCGAGCAGATCGAGACGCCGCCCGGATCGGGAGCCTTTTCCAGCAGCAGTACCCGGGCACCGCCGCGGGCGGCCTCGATGGCGGAGACCGCGCCGGCGAAGCCGTAGCCGACGACGATGACGTCGTAGGAGGCGTCGAAGGTCGTCATTTTATTTCCACCGCCTTTTTACCCTGCACGGTGTCACCCCGGACTTGTTCCGGGGTCCAGTTCCGCTGCCGTGCGATTTTCTGGATCCCGGAACAGGTCCGGGATGACAGGCGGGCGGTTGCGAACCTCTGAGGCTTCGTTCTGCGGTACCTCACCATGCGGTGGTCCCGCCCTCACCGGACCAGTCGGGCGGGTTGGTGGCCTTGATCTTGCGGCCG
>JAYQUR010000438.1:0-2602 GCA_038148075.1 Alphaproteobacteria bacterium
AGTTGATCCTGGCGTGCGGCAACGGCGAGCGCAGCACGTAGGCACGCAGCTGGCCCGGCTCCGTCACGTCGTCGACGTAGCGGCCCTCGCCGCGCAGCAGATAGGGGTCTTCCTCGCGCGCGACCGGTTGTCCGATACCGTACTGTCCCAAGGTGGTGCCTCCTTCGCTTTCGGCCGGACGCAAACGCCCGGCCGGATCGTGTCTGATGGGTGCCGAACCGCGCGCCCCCGGGGGCGGCAACGAGTCCGCATGCGTGCTATTTTAGGACGTTCCACGGCGGAGTGCGACTCGCGCGCCGCCCTTCCGCGACCGAGTGCGACCGACCATGACCGCTTTTACCGACGGCGACATCCTCCTCCGTAACGCGACCGTCCCCGCCTGCCTCATCGACGATGCGCCCGCGGGCGCCGTCGCCGACGCGGACGGGCTCGCACGCGTCGACATCGCACTCCGGGACGGCCGGATAGAGGCGATCGGCGCGCCGGGGATCCCGAGGGCCGACGGCCTTGCGGAGGTCGATCTCGACGCCGGCATGGTTCTCCCCTGTTTCGCCGACGTCCACACCCATCTCGACAAGGGCCATATCTGGCCGCGCACGCCGAATCCCGACGGCACGCGTCCGGGCGCGATCGGGGCGGTCGCGGCCGACCGCACCCGGAGCTGGAGCGCCGACGACGTGCGCGCGCGCATGGATTTCGCGCTGCGCTGCGCCTGGGCCCACGGCACGGCGGCAATCCGCACGCACCTCGATTCGACGCCGCCGCAGGATGCGATCTCCTGGCCGGTGTTCGAGGAGCTGCGCGCCCACTGGGCCGGGCGCATCCGCCTGCAGGCCTCCGCTCTCGACGTGCTGCCCGCCTACGAGGACGACGGCTTCGCCGTCTCGATCGCCGACCGCGTGCAGGCCGCGGGCGGCATGCTCGGCGCAGTCCTCAACATCCAGACGAACACCGATGCGCTGCTCGACAAGGTGATCCGCCTCGCGATGGACCGCGACCTGGAGCTCGATTTCCACGTCGACGAGATGACCGACCCCGAAGCGAAATCCTTCGATGCCATCGCCAAGGCGCTGATCCGCAACAAGTACGGCCGGCCGGTAAATGTCGGCCATTGCTGCGCGCTGGCGCTCAGGTCGGACGACGAGATCGACCGCGCCCTCGATCTCGCGGCCGAGGCGCAGATGCGGGTCGCCAGCCTGCCGATGTGCAATATGTACCTGCAGGACCGCTCGCGCACGGCCGCCGACGCCAATGCCCCGCGCCGCACGCCCCGCTGGCGCGGCGTGACGATCCTGCACGAGATGAAGGCGCGCGGCATCCCTGTCGCGGTCTCGAGCGACAACACGCGCGATCCGTTCTACGCGTGGGGCGATCTCGACATGACGGAGGTATTCACCCAGGCGGTGCGCATCGCGCAGCTCGACCATCCCGTCGGCGACTGGCCGGCTGCGGTGACGCGCACGCCGGCCGACACCATGGGCGCGCAAGACGCCGGCCGCCTCGCCGCGGGCGGGCCGGCCGACATGATCCTTTTCCGCGCGCGCGACTGGAGCGAATTTCTCGCCCGGCCGCAACGCGACCGGACGGTGATCCGCGGCGGCAAGGCCATCGATGCGATGGTACCAGATTACCGCGAACTGGACGAAATCGTCGGGCGCCGTTAACGACCGACACTCGGGAGGCAGTCATGAAATACTCGGAGAACATCGACTATCTGGTCTCCTCGATCCTCTATCTGGGATCGCACGCGGACTACTGGGCGAGAACGCCCGGCGGTCTCGCAAAGGAGATCGCCGTCGACGAGGATCGACTGCGGGCCGTCTTCGAAGGATTTCCGAGCATCTACCGGCGGTCTCCCGGTACCGACGAAAAAGGCCAGTATCGCTATTCGCTCCAGGCGCGCTACGCACAGCGCGAAGGGCGCGGCCAGGACCCCGGGTCGATACCGCCGCTGGAGACGGAAAAGATCGACATGCTGCTCAACTTCGTCATAACGATGACCGAGCAGGAGAAGACCGGTCGCCAGGTGCGGCTGACAAACCGCGTCGCCGCGGGCGCCGCCGTCATCGCGGCCGTCGCGGCGATCGTCGCAGCGGCGATCTGACGACCCGGATTGTCGCCCTTCGGACGCTGGGCTAGTGTTTTTCCGACAGCGTTGCACCGGACGCGGGAGGTAATCGGATCATGGATCGGTCAATCAGGAAATGGGCGCCCCTTCTCGTCGTCTGGGCGGCGCTGGCCGTCCCCGGCTGCAGCTATCTTCAGCCTGCCGCACCCTACGACCCCGAGATCGAGACGACCGTCCGCGAATTCGACCGGGAAGCGATGCGCTTCATCGCCGACATGCAGGGTCTCGCGGGCACGCCTGCCGGGACCTACGGCGAAAACGTCGAGTTCTACAAGAAGTGGAAGGTGGAGCTGACGCATCTCCGCAACCGCGCGATCGCCACCGATACCGGCACGGGATGCGGCCCCGACGATCAGGTCGACAGGGTGATCGGCTCCGGGATCGCCGGCCTCAACGAGGCCATCGAGAAGGGCGAGGCCCTGTTCGACAAGCCCAACCGCGAGGCCCTGCAACCCGCCCGGGACTGGGCGAAGC
>JAYQUR010000439.1:0-2590 GCA_038148075.1 Alphaproteobacteria bacterium
GCGTGGGACAGGCCGCCCGTCTGGCGCTCGAGTTGGTAGCGAAGCGCCAGACGGTGGAGGTGCTTGAAGGTCTGCAGCGCGACGTCCCGAATGGCCCGTTGCGCGACCTTCGTGAAAACCGCGTCCCGCAACTCCCCGAACGCAATGGATGCCACGCGGAGAAGTCCGAATCCGACGATCAGGGCGACGGGGATCACGAATGCGGGGTTTTCCGCTTCGCCCATTACATCGACGATGCGGCCGTAGACGATCGGGATGTAGACCGTCGCAACCTTCGACGCTGCGAGGAGGACTATCGCCGAAAGGACGCGCGCCTTGGCCTCCGGGCCGCCCCGCGACCACAGATAAGGCGCGAGCGCCGCAAGGGCGCTCCACTCGAATCCGGCATTGATCTTGCGGCCGGAAAGCGACCGGTCTGCGTCGTTCATCTGGGGCGTTGCTCGATCAGGAAGATACGCAGCGAATATAAGGCCGACAGGGCAAACATCCAGCTTCGCGACTTCCCTCATGTTTTGCTATAGATCGCGCGATGTTCACGCTCTCCAAGGTATTCTGGCTGGTCTTCGCGCCCGGCAAGATTCTCGTCGTCCTCCTGACGGTCGGAACGCTGCTTCTTTTCACCCGGTGGCGGCGGGCGGGCAGGGCGGTCATCGCGGCGGTGACGGCGATCCTGCTGCTGTTCGGAATTTTTCCCGTCGGATATGCGATGCTCGAAGGACTGGAAAACCGCTTTCCCGCCAACCCGCCGCTACCCGAGACGATCGCGGGAATCATCGTTCTCGGCGGAACCGTGAACCCGGGGCTCACGGTGGACCGAAATCAGCCGGCTCTTACGGAAGGCGCGGAGAGACTGACCGAGTTCATTCGAATGGGCTATTTCTTTCCCGACGCAAGAATGGTTTTTTCGGGCGGATCGGGCTCTCTTTTCCGACAGGATCTGAAAGAGGCCGCCGTCGTACGCTCGCTGATCGATTCGCTCGGTTTTCCGACAGAGCGGATCGCGTTCGAGAGCCGTTCCAGGAATACCCATGAAAACGCCGTTCTGACTCGCGACCTCATGCAACCGAAGGCAGGGGAAACATGGGTGCTCGTCACGTCCGCTCTCCATATGCCGCGCGCAGTCGGCTGCTTCAGAGCTGCCGGTTGGCCGAACCTGATCCCCTATCCGGTGGATTTCAAAACAGACGGCAAGGGCGAACTCCGGTTGGGGTTTCCCCGTTCGGCGGAGTAGAGAAAGTATCGCAAGCGCTACGCGAATGGACCGGTCTGGCCTTTTACCGGTTGCTCGGCCGCACGGAAACGCTATATCCCGGACCATGACGCCCCGAGACGTCATCTCGGACAATTGAGTCGCGAGTCGGCGTATCATATGGCAGTAAAAGGGGCGGATCGGATCGGACAGGTTATGAATCGCTCTCGTCAAGCCATTGCTATTACGGCGTTATCCCTGATCGGACTCACCGCGGCGGATGCTGGCGCCGCATCGTGGAATTTCCCCGAATGGCTGGAAGGCGTGCGCGCCGAAGCGCGCGAGCGCGGCCTCAAGCCCGAGACGATCAGCTCGGCGCTGGACGGACTCACGCCCATTCCGAGGGTGATCGAACTCGACCGGAAACAGCCCGAATTCACCCTCACGCTGCAGGATTACCTGTCCCGCGTCGTAAACGAGAACCGGGTGAAAAAGGGCCGCCGCCTGTTGCGCGAGAACGCGGCGCTCCTCAAGGAAGTGACGTCGAAATACAAGGTCCAGCCGCGCTTCGTCGTGGCGTTATGGGGCATAGAGACGGATTTCGGCCGGTTGACGGGCGGTTTCAAGGTCGTCCCGGCGCTGGCGACGCTGGCGCACGACGGCCGCCGGTCGGCTTACTTTCGGAAAGAGCTTTTCAACGCCTTGAAGATCATCGACCAGGGACACATCGCTGCCGACGCGATGATGGGGTCCTGGGCCGGCGCAATGGGCCAGAGCCAGTTCATGCCGTCGTCGTTCCTCAACTACGCCGTCGACTACAACGGCGACGGGCGGCGCGACATCTGGACCACCCGCGCGGACGTGTTCGCATCGGCGGCAAACTATCTGGCGAGCGTCGGATGGCGCAACGACCAGACCTGGGGACGGCTGGTTAAGCTGCCGGCAGCATTCGATGCGTCGACGATCGGCCTCAAGACGCAAAAACGCCTGTCCGAATGGCAGACATTGGGCGTCCGGCGTGCGGATGGCTCGGATCTCCCGAAACGGGAACTGACAGCGTCTCTCGTGAAACCGTCCAAATCGGATTCACGGGTTTATCTGGTCTACGACAACTACCGGGCCGTCCTGCGCTGGAACCGGTCCGACTATTTCGCCACCGCGGTGGGGACCTTGTCTGACCGGATTTCGAGACCGTAACGCCGAGGGAAACTCCGGAAACGATGAAATCTGCCGCAAAAATCCTAATCGCTCTTGCACTGCCCGCCGGTCTCGGTGCCTGCGCGGAAACCCAATTTGTCATACAGGGCGCCAAGGAAATCGCGGGTTCGACATCGCCGTCCGGCAGTGGCAGCCAGGGCGACTACAAGGTGGGGAAGCCCTATCGTATTGCCGGCGTGTGGT
>JAYQUR010000440.1:0-2588 GCA_038148075.1 Alphaproteobacteria bacterium
TCCTGGTATGCTGGGCGGCCAGGCGGCTCGCCCGCCCGGTGAAGTGGACGGGCGACCGGTCGGAAGCCTTCGTCACGGACTACCAGGCGCGCGACCTCTACACGGATGCCGCGCTTGCCCTGGACTCAGACGGCAACTTTCTCGCGCTCCGCGCCGATCTCGTCGGCAATGTCGGCGCGCACACGGTCTCTTTCGTACCGCTGTCGAACGGCCCGCGCCTGCTGCCGTCGGTCTATACGATCCCGGCGTGCCACGCGCGCATCCGCGGCGTGCTGACCAATACCGTTCCGACCGGCCCCTATCGCGGCGCGGGACGGCCCGAAGCCATGCATGTCGTCGAACGGCTGATCGACATGGCCGCCGCCGACATGGGCCTCGACCGGATCGAGCTGCGCCGCCGCAACATTATTCCGGCCGACGGGTTTCCCTACGAAAACCCGATGGGGACCGCCTACGACTGCGGCGAGTTCGAGATAGCGATGGACAAGGCGCTCGCCGCGGCAGACTGGCGAGGCTTCGCGGCGCGCCGGGCGGAAGCCGCATCGCGCGGCAAGTGCCGGGGCATCGGCTATGCCAACTACATCCAGGCGCCGGTCGGGGCGCCGGTCGAATATGCCGAAGTGCGGGTCAACGCAGACGGCACGGTCGACGTTCCCATCGGCACCCATTCGAGCGGCCAGTCGCACGAAACGGTGTTTCCGCAACTGGTCTCGGAGCGGCTCGGCGTGCCCTACGATTCGGTGCGGATCGTTACCGGAGATTCCGACGTCGTCCCCGTCGGCGGCGGCTCGCACTCGGATCGCTCCATGCGGCTCGGCGGAATCGTCATGCGCGAGGCATCCGAAGAAGTCGTCGAGAAGGGCAAGGAACAGGCCGCCGCGCTGCTCGAAGCGGCCGTCGAGGACATCGACTTCTCGGATGGCGTATACCGCGTCACGGGAACCGACCGGTCGGTCACGATTTTCGAGGCCGCGGCCCGTGCCGACGGCGGCATGCTGACGGCGAGTTCGCTGTTTCGCGGACGATCCGCGGCCTATCCCAACGGCGGCGCGGTGTCCGAGGTCGAGATCGACCCGATGACCGGCAATCTGACGATCGTCGCCCACGTCACCGTCGACGATCCCGGCAGGGCCATCAATCCGCTGGTCCTCACCGGTCAGGCGCACGGCTCTATCGCGCAGGGTGTCGGCCAGGCCGTTATCGAGAACGGCCTTTACGACCCGGAGACGGGTCAGCTCGTCGCGGGCTCGTTCATGGATTACGGGCTGCTGCGCGCCGACGACCTGCCGTCGTTCGAAACGCTGCTGCATGAGGTCCCGACGGCGCTCAATCCGCTGGGTGTGAAGGGCGGCGGCGAAGGCGCGACGGTGTCGGCGACGGGGGCATTCATCAATGCCGTATGCGATGCGCTGAAGGAATACGGCGTCCGCGATATCGAGATGCCGGCAACGCCGGAAAGGATCTGGCGCGCAATCCGCACAGCGGAAACCGGCTAGCGGTCAGTTCCCGAAGACGCCCGGCATCACGGTGAAGCCAGGCAGCGCCTTCATCCGATACAGCCATTTCCGGATAGCCGGATAATCGTCAAGCGCGATGCCGCCGTCGCCGCTGAGCGCGACATAGGGGAAGCACGCGACGTCGGCGACGGTCGGCCGACCGCCGACGATCCAGTCGCGGCCATCGAACCCGGCGTCGGTCAAATGGTCGTCGAGCACGCGGAACGCCGCGTGCGCCGCAGCGCGCACCTTATCGATATCGAAATCGTAATTCAGCAAGTCGTGCAGTCGCGCGGCGGACGAATTCATCAGTTCTCCGCCAGCGAACGACAGCCACATGGCGATCTGCCCCTGCGTCTCGGCGTCCTCGGGATACCAGGTGCGGGCGGGATCGTATTTCGCGGCGAGATAAACCAGGATCGCCTGCGCGTCCCGCAGCGTGAAATCGCCGTCTTCGAGCACGGGAAGCTGGCCGAGCGGATTGATCTCAAGAAAATCGGGCTGCCGGTGCGCCCGGCCGGGATGATAATCGACCGGCACGGGTTGGTACGGGATGCCGAGCAGCGAGAGCATCAGCCTGACCTTGTAGCAGCTGCCCGAGAGCACGTAGTCGTGGAGCCGGATCATGCCGCGTCTGCATCCCGGCGGTAGGTGCCGTAGACCAGCCCCCTGCCCTTGAGCCAGCGACGATAGGCCATCGAAGACTTGTCTGCGGGTACCGCCGTCTCGTCGCCCACTTCTAGCGGCAGGCCGGGCGGCAGCTGGTTCTCGAGAATGCTGCGGTCCTGCAGGAAGATCATATGCTGGAAATGGATAAGGCTTTCGAGCGAGGAGTCGTCGTCGAACAGCAGCATGAAGGTGTGCACGTCGCACTCGAACTCGTCGCGCGGCTGCACGAAAATACCGATCAGGTCCCACGCCCCCTCGACGACCGGGCATGTCTTGTAGAGGACGGTCACGCAGGGAGAGGAGACGCGATATTCGTAGCGGCTGATCTGTCCGCCCTCCGCCGACATCGCTGCCTTCGGCTGATAGAACGCACAGTCGGTCGCCCACAACTCGTCCTCGGGCTGTCGGATTTCAACCTTGTAG
>JAYQUR010000441.1:0-2586 GCA_038148075.1 Alphaproteobacteria bacterium
GTGCATGGTCGCGAGATTGTCCCAGATCAGCACGTCGCCGACCCGCCAGTCGTGGGCGTAGACGAACTCCGGCCGGGTCGCAAAAGCGCGCAGTTCGTCCAGAAGATCGCGCGCTTCGTCCTCCGGCCAGCCATCGATGGCATAGGCGTGGCTCGCCAGATAGAGCGCCTTTCGCCCGGCACGGACGTGAACAAGCGGATGACGCGCCGGCGGCCGCGACCGGATATCATCCTCGGTCGGCGGCGGCCCGCCGCCGGCGACGCGCGAATACCAGTAGGAATGCTCGGCCTGCAGCCCCTCGATGCGGCGTTTCATGTTCTCCGGCAGCGCATCCCACGCGGCACGCATATCGGCGAACTCGGTCGGCGGCGGCTCGTCGGGAAGCGCATGCGCCGACAGCAGCGAGAAGGTCGCCCGATCGGGCGCGAAGGAAATATCGGTGTGCCACAGGCGGTTCGCACGCTTGAAGGCGAGCCGGCGGTCGTCCTCGGCGTAGATGCGCCCCGTGTCGTCCAGATTGCTCTGGTCGACGATCTCGTGATGGGGAACGCGCAACTTGAAAGGATCTATCCCCTTCATGGTGAGGACGGGCGTGTCCTCTATCGGTCCCAGCCGGCGGCTGAATGCGATATGCTCGATATCGGTAAGCGGCGTCGCGTGGCGAACGACGGCCACGGCGTACTCCTCGAGCGCGGCGACGATCTCCGCCATCTGCGCGTCGCTGAATTCGTCGCGCAGGTCGATGCCCGCGATCTCGGCGCCGTAAAGCGGATGCAGCATTTGCAGCGAAAGCGTCATCGTCACCTCCTCCGTCGCCGCTGATTACGCACCTTTGCCGCCCGATAGGCAATCACTGGATCGAACCGCAGCAACCTCTATGGAGACGGCGGCAGCGCGCATACCTGCTCGTAGGCATAGCGCTCCTTGAGCGATCCCGCATGCTCGAATACGTCCAGAATGACCTCGAAGGCGGGTTTCGTGATCTCGACATACGGGGTCCACGTCCCGAGGGCCTGATAGGTGGCGATGCAATTCGCCAGCACGTCCTCGTCGATGTCGGGGAAATAGGGCTTTTCGGCCCTGGCGATCTCGGCGGCAGGAGCGTCGTTCATGTATTGCCGCGTCTTCGCATAGGCGCGGACGAACGCCTTCGCCATATCGGTCTCCAGCCATTCGCGCGTCGCCGCCAGGCTGGAGAAGCCGCACGGCCCGATCAGCGGCCCGGTCTGTCCGAGCACATGGCCGATCCCGTCGGCCTCGAGCTGCTGCGGGAACGGACCCTGCTGGTGGACGTAATCTCCCTGTCCCTCGCGGAATGCCTTGTCGATGGCGGCGGGCCCGCCCGGCTGGATCAGCTTGAGCTTGGAGAAATCGATCCCCGCCTTGTGGCAGGCGTAGCGAAACATGGCGAGCGGCTGGCCGCCGCCGAACGTCACCACCTCGGCGCCTTCCAGCTTTTTCCACGAAAAGTCGGGGTCGGGTTCGCGGCCGGTGACGAAGAAGCCGTCCATCTCGTTCACCTGTGCGAAATGCACGGCCTTCGGGATCTCGCCGGCAGCAAGCGACGAAAAGCCCTGGGACAGCGCCGACTGGACGACATGCGCCGAGCCGTCCTCGACCGCGGCGATGGCGGACACGCCGGGCGGCGAGATCGACCACTTGGGCTCGAGCCCTTCCTTCTGCAGGAAGCCCCCGGAGAACGTCGAAATAAGGGGCGAATAGAACGCCGAGAACAGGGTGAACTGGATATTGATCTTGGCCACGGACGGCTCCTTCTATGCCTCTTCGGTTTAGTGCGATGGTACGGCCATTTGGATGGAAAGGAAAACCGCCGTGGCCGGCCGCCTGCCTAGTCTCCGTCGGTCTCGATATCGATGACGCGGCCGCAATGCTTGCAGTGTACGGCATCGCGATCGTGCTCGGTGAGACCGCAATCGGGGCATCGGTGCTGGACGTGCGGCGGCCGGAAGATGGTCTGGAGCAGCCGCAGGAAGAGAGCGACGCCGATCACCATGATTGCGACCGACAACAGCCTGCCGCCGGTTCCCGTGAGGATGATGTCGCCGAATCCGGTGGTGGTCAGGGTCGTAACGGTGAAGTACAGCGCATCGACATAGTTGTTTATCTGGTCGTTGCGCCCGAGCTGCAGCACGAGCACCAACGCCGACACCAGGAAGATGAAGACCAGCAGGTTGATCACCGCGTGGATCACCGTCTCGTGCCGGCGGAAGAACGGGTACATCCGGCGCAGGTCGCGCGCCATGTGGTAGGACCGCAGCAGCCGGAGCGCTCTGAGCACCCGGAGAAACGCGAGACTCTGAACGAACGGCGCGATCAGCAGGCTCGCGACCACGACGAGATCGGCGACCGTCGTAAGCTCGAGAAAGAACTTTCTGCGCGACCGGGCGATCGCGAAACGCGCCGCCAGATCGGCCAGAACATAAACCGCCAGTGCGATGTCGGCCCCGATCAGCCAGCCCGCGTCGTAACCCGTCATCGACAGAAGGACGAAGAACGAAATCGTCAGGAGATCCAGCGCCAGCAACAGAAAGCGAAAACGCACCGCTCCCGCGGACGTCCCGGTAT
>JAYQUR010000442.1:0-2564 GCA_038148075.1 Alphaproteobacteria bacterium
GCCCAGAACGCCGACTTCTGGGCCGGCATGTTCAGCGAGAACAGCGTGTAGATCAGCACGACGAACGGCAGCAGGAAGAACCAGCCCTCCTTCATGACGCGCTTGATCGGCGGAATCTGGTCTTCGTCGAGCGGCTTGATGCCTTTTTTCGCGGCCTCAAGATCGGCCTGGATGAAGACGGCGAAATAGTAGAGCGCCGAGGGCACGATCGCCGCGAGGATGATCTCGGTATATGAGAGCTCCAGCAGTTCCGCCATCAGGAACGCCGCCGCGCCCATGATCGGCGGCATGATCTGGCCGCCGGTCGAGGCGACCGCTTCGATGGCGCCCGCGCTCTTGGCGTCGTAGCCTGCCTGGCGCATCAGCGGGATCGTGATGACGCCTGTCGATGCGACGTTGGAGACTGCCGAGCCGGAGATCGAGCCGAAAAAGCCCGACGCAACGACGGCGATCTTCGCGGAACCGCCGCGCGACCGGCCCATCAGGGCCGCCGCCACGTCGGTAAACCATTCGGAGGCGCCCGTATGGAGCAGCAGCTGACCCATCCAGATGAACAGGACGACCGTGAGTACGATGATCTTCAGCGGAAGGCCCAGAAGCGCCACGTTGTTGGTGCCGAGATAGCCGACGAGGGCGAAGTTGTTCTGTTCGACGCCTTTCAGCATTCCCGGCATCAGATGGCCGATGAATCCGTAAACGATGAACACGGTGAAGACGATGGTCAGACTCCAGCCCGCCGTCCGCCGCAGGGCTTCCCAGATCAGCGGCACGATAATAATGCCGATAACGAACGCTTTGGGTCGGTTTGCGAACGGATTGTCTGCGATTTCGCCGTAAATCAGGACGAAATAGACGCCTCCCGCCAGTCCGAGGACGGCGAGAAGCGCGTCATACCAGGGGATGGTGAAACGGGAATTGGATCCGTCGAAGGGAAACCGGACGAAGATGATCGCGAGGGTGAGCGCGAGACAGGCGACCATGGCCTGCTCGTCGTACCAGGCGAAACCCAGTTCGAGCCAGAAATCGACCGCCCACGTTATCGCGATAACGGCAATAACGGCGCCGAGGCCCTTGGTGATCCCGGCGACGATAGGCGATTCCTCGCGCTCCGCGAGCAATTGCTGACTTTTCTGTTCAGTGTTCGACGCAGTGTCCGCCACTTTTTCGATCTCCGAAAAATTCCCTGTCCGTTCCTGTCGGAACCTCGCCCTTTAGCGGGCTTTTGCGCGCGAATGTGAAACGGTTTCGCACGGGTTTGTCCAATAAAATTATCGCGTTCAGCGCGGGAACTTTATTCTTGCCGGATGCCGTGTCCGGAAACCAGCACGCCCGCGCCCTTGTGGGGGCGCGGGCGTTCGGTCGGTTCGCGGTCTGCTTAGCTGCCTTTCGGCCAAAGACCGGCTTCCTTGTAGTATTTCACGGCTGCCGGGTGATAGGGCAAGCCATGCTGCTTGGCGAGGTTTCCGTCCGCCGTGTAGGACTTCCACAGCGGTCCGCCTTCCTTGAGCTTGGCGGCTTCCGTGTGCATGACCTTCGTCACCTTGTAGACGGTGTCGTCCGACATGCCCTTATGGGTCCACAGCATGTAGTCGTAGGTGATAAGCGTTACCGGCTCGCGAACGGCCGTCAGGCCCTTGCGCGGCTCGATACGGCTCCAGAATGATTTGGGGAAATGCTTATGCATCGCCTTCAGCGCTTCCGGCGTCTGCTGGAACGACAGGTACTTCACGCCGCCGTCGATCTTGGCATTCATCTGCTTGATGAAGCCCGATCCGGCCGCCGCAATCACGCCGTCGAGCTTGCCTTCCATGAACATGCGCCAGTGCTGCACCAGACCAACGGCAGGAACCTGCTTGACGTCGTCGTAGGTCAGGCCGACCGTGCTGAGGCCGCCGGCGTGCAGGTTAGCGAAGAGCGGTGCCGCCTTGAAACCGGCCGCAAGGCGCTTGCCCTTGAGGTCCTCGACCTTGGTGAAGCCGGACTTGATCGGTACGACGAACCCGACGCTGAACTTCATCATGTTCGTCACGAGGCGCAGATTCTCGTACTTGTTGCCGGCTGACAGAAGTGTGCCTTTCACCGCCATGTCGTACTGGGAAATATTCGAGATGGCGAAGTCGAGCTCGCCCGCGTTCACGACGGGGATGTACTGCTGCGTACCGCCCATCGTCTGCTTGCGCATCTGAAGGCCGATACCAGCCTCCGAGACGACCTTCGAGATCGTCGCAGTGATCTGCGCGACGGCGCCTGCCTTGGTCGACCCGATTCCGATCGTCTGAGCGGACGCGGTCGCGGCAAATGCCAGCCCGGCAGCGGTGCCGAGCGCGAGTTTGAGATAGTTCATCGTAAAACCTCCGGTGCTTGTTTTGGTCGGTTATGGTTCCGTAACCGCCTAGGTAGCACAGTAGGTCTCGTGTGTCGATTCATTGCAAACCCGCGACCGTCGTTGGGTGGGGGGACGAAACAGTCAATTACTCTTAATTATTAAGATGTTGCCGGAAACCCCGGCAGGCGTCCGACGGCCGTCCGGGCCGCGTTCGGCGGGCCCGGACGACGTCGGCGAC
>JAYQUR010000443.1:0-2533 GCA_038148075.1 Alphaproteobacteria bacterium
TCGCGCGCGGTCGCGTCGAACGGCGGCCCGATCCGGACGACCGGCGCAGGCTGCTTCTGACGCTGAGCGCGGAAGGCGCCGCCCTGGCCGGCCGGGTGGCGGAACGGGGACTGGAAATCTCCGCGAAGACCCTGGAGCCGCTGTCGCCGGCCGAGCGGGACACGTTCCTCCGGTTGTTGCGCCAGCTTTCGGATTAGGCCCGGGGCCGCACCTTTCTGTCGCGCGGCCCGCGGGTCGCGGCTTACGCCGCCCGGATCCTGTCGAGGAACACCCGGACGGACTGTTCGAGCGCATTCGACTGCTTTCCGAGTTCCTCGGCGGCCGACAGAACCTGACGCGCGGATTCGCCGGTTTCATTTGCCGCTGTACTGACATCCACGATATTGCCCGAAACTTCCTGGGTGCCGGAAGCGGCCTGTTGCACGTTGTTGGCAATTTCTCGCGTCGCCGCTCCCTGTTGCTCCATTGCGCTTGCGATCTTCCCGGCGATGTCGTGAATGCTCTCGATCGTGGTGCCGATTTCCCCGATCGCCTGGACGGCGTCGGTCGTCGCGCTCTGGATCCCGCCGATCTGCGTCGATATCTCTTCGGTGGCCTTCGCCGTCTGATCGGCAAGCGACTTCACTTCGGTGGCCACCACGGCGAAACCCTTTCCGGCTTCGCCGGCCCTTGCGGCTTCGATCGTCGCATTCAGGGCGAGCAGGTTGGTCTGGCTCGCGATGTCGTTGATCAAGCTGATCACGTCCCCGATACGCTGGGCGGAATCCGCAAGGCTCTGGATGCGGAGGTTCGTGTCCTCGGCTGTCTTTACGGCGCCGTCGGCGATTCGCGTGCTCTCGGAAACCTGTCTCGAAATTTCCTGAACCGACGTGCTGAGTTCTTCGGTAGCGGAGGCGACGGTTTGCACGTTGGTCGTCGCTTCTTCGGACGCGGCGGCAACGCCCGCCGATTTCTGCGAGGTAAGATCGGCGGTTTCCGACATGGTTCTGGCCGATGCCTGCATTTCGGTGGCGGCAGCCGCGACTGCCTCGATCACCTGACCGACACCGGACTCGAAGTCGTCCGCGAGCTTCAGCAACTCCTCGCGCTGCTGCGCCCGGACTTCTTCCTCCTTGCGCTTCTTTTCTTCCTCGCTCCGGGCAGCCGCGTCGCGGGTCCGTTGTTCCTCGGCCGCCGCTCGTTCTTCCGCCTCGCGCTGGTTCGCCGCCAACCGTTCGTTCTCGATCATGTTCTCCTTGAACACGCCGACAGTCTTGGCCATATCGCCGATTTCGTCGCTACGGTCGGCGCCCGTAACCTCCACGTTCTTGTCGCCCTCGGCGAGAGCCGACATTGACGAACGGAGCTGGAACAGCGGATCGATGATCGACCGGGCGACCGCCCAGGCGATAAGCCCCGCCAGTATCAGCGAAATGACGCCCATCGCCAGCGTCGAGTTTTCGGAGCTCGCGACGGTTGCTTTTGCGTCTTCGGCAACGATTTTGACGTCCGCATTCGCGCTGTTCTTGATATTGGCCGCGATGCCGCTGATCGCGATTCCGTTCTCGGCGATCGCATTTCTGCGAAGCGCATTCCTCTCTTCGATCAGGGACTTCAGTTCCAGCATTGCTGCAATGTAGGCCGTCTTCAGCTCTACCACGTCGCCGATCCGGGACCGCTGGTCCGCGCCCGGGAGCCGGGACAGCGTGGATTTCGAGTAGCTCTCTGCTTTCTTGAGCTCCGCGCTTGCACGTTCGATATCCGAAATGTCGTTGTCGAGAAGGAACTTCGCCACATACAGGCGGCCGAGAAGAAAATGCTCGTTTGCCTTCGCCACGGAAGAGGCCAGCGCGTCGTGGCCCGTCGATCTCAGATCGTCGGCCAGTTCGGAGAGTTTCTTGCGCGCTTCGGGGCCGATTGCGTCCAGTTTCGTGGCGACGATCTCGTCGCGCTTCTTGTAGAGTTGGGTAACCCGGGTAAGACCCGTTTCGAACACGCCTATTTTTTCGTCGATTTGCGCAACCCACGCGGCGCGTTCGGGTTTTTGAATCTCCGTTCGGGCCTTTGCCACGCCCGCACGCGTCTCGTTCAGGAATTTCTTCGACCGTTCGAGGGAGTCGTGAGAACGCGTCGCGATGTATTCGTTCGCGAACAACAGGGTTTTCGCCATATCGGCATTTATCTCGGAAGCGAGAAGGGCGTCATGCGCGATATTGTCAAACTGGCCGAAATCGTCCGACAGATGCTCCGTCTTGAATATGTTGAAGACGCCGGTCGCGAGCATGAGCGCGAACAACGCCCCATAGCCGAAGTATATTCTCTGTTTGACCTTGAAGTTCGATCCCTTAAACGACAGGCGCATGTCCCGCTCCAGATATTTTCGATCGAGAAACGTACAGCAATAATCGTAAACAAACCGTGAGCGAATATTTGAATTCGCATCCGTATCGACGAATCTCTGAGGGGCGCGGTCGAACCGCGCGGCGACGTCCGGGGGGGGGCGTTTATCCGCTGCGGCCAGCGTTATCCAGAACGGCGATCATCTCCTCGGGGG
>JAYQUR010000444.1:0-2516 GCA_038148075.1 Alphaproteobacteria bacterium
ACCCACAACAGTCCTGCCGAACAGCTCGAAGCGAAGTACCCGCTGCTGATCGAGAACTACAAGCTGCGCGAGGATTCGGGTGGGCCCGGCGAACGGCGCGGCGGGCTCGGCTGCGAGAACACGGTGCAGGCGCGCGCCGATCTCATGCTAAACGCCCAGGTCGACCGCATGCACTGCAAACCGTGGGGGCTCGAGGGCGGGCTCGAAGGCGAAGGCAATTCGGTCGTCCTGCGCAAGGACGGCGAGTGGAAAGAGGATTTCCCCAACGCCAAGCTACTGACCGCGCGCATCCGCAAGGGCGACGCCTTTGCGGTGCGTTCCGGCGGCGGCGGCGGGTTCGGCGATCCGAAGAAGCGGCCGGTGGACGAGGTTCTGCACGACGTGCGACAGGGGTATGTGTCGGTGGAGTCGGCGCGCGAGAATTACGGCGTGGTCTGCGACGCGAGCGGTGCCCTCGACGAGGCCGCGACCAAGGCTCTGCGGGGCTAAACCGCGCTCAGTCCAGCGGCAGCGACAGCAGCCCGTCCGCGAGCTTGGGATCGAACCAGGTCGATTTCGGCGGCATGATCTGTCCCGCATCGGCAACCGCCATCAGATCGGCGAGGCTTGTCGGGAACAAGGTGAAGCCGACCGCCATCTCGCCCGAATCCACCCGCGCCGCGACGCCTTCGACGCCGCGCGAGCCGCCGATGAAATCGATGCGCGCGTCGGTGCGCGGATCCCGGATACCGAGCAGCGGCGCGAGCAGCAACCGGTCGAGTACGCGCACGTCCAGCCGCTCGACGGGGTCGGTCTCGGTCACCGGCTCGTGCGGCGTCAGCAGCGACCACTTTCCGTCGAGATACATGCCGTAGCTGTGCGTTTCGGTCGGACGGACGGGAATGTCCGACGGCCGGACGTGAAACGTCGCGGCCAATGCATGCAGGAATTCGGCCGCGGACCGACCGTCGAGGTCGCGGACGACGCGGTTGTAGTCGAGGATCCGCATCTCGTCGTCGGGAAAGCTGACCGCCAGAAAGCCGTCATGCGGCCCGGGCCCCGCTGTTGCACGCCTCGCCTCGGCGACCCGCGCCGCCGCCGCCGAACGATGATGGCCGTCGGCGATGTAGAGCGCGTCCATCGCATTAAGCCGCGCGCCGATCGCGTCGTTGGCCGCCGCGTCGCCGACGGCCCAGACCTCGTGCCGCACGCCGTCGAGATTCTCGACCAGCAGGTCCGGCGCGCGTTCTGCCGCCGCTGCCAGTAGACCGGCGAGCGCCGCGTCGGCTCGGTGGACCAGCAGCACCGGTCCGGTGATCGCGTCGACCGCCTCGATCTGGCGGACGCGATCGTCCTCCTTGGCGGGCCGCGTCAGCTCGTGCTTGCGAATGCGGTTCTCGGCATAGGCGTCGACCGATGCGGACAGGACCACGCCCGTCTGCGACCGTCCATGCGCCGTCATCCGGTACACGTAGTAGCGAGGCGAGGGATCGCGGATCAACGCGCCCGATTCCTCGAACGCCTTCAGGTTCCTGCCGGCGGTCTGGTACACCTCCGGCGCGTACGGATCGGTGTCGGGCGCGAGGTCGATTTCGGCGCGCGAGACGTGCAGAAAGCTGAACGGCCGGTCCTCGGCAAGCGCGCGCGCCTCGGCAACGTTCATCACGTCGTAGGGCGGCGCCGCAATATCCGCGGCCCGGCCCGGCGCCGGCCGCAAGGCAGCGAACGGGCGGACCAGATCGTTTCCGAAGTCGGTCATGCCGAAACGTGAAGCTTCGCGCAGCGGGGCGAGAACGCGGTCACATCGACTCCGCACCGGCCCGGCGCTGAAAGTATTCCCATGCGCGCTGGACCGAGAAATCGCTGAGGAACGTCTCGGAACACAGATCGATCTCGCCGTCAGACAGGTACTCGACCTCGTCGTGCATGTTAAGCGTATCCTGGAGGAGCTGCGCGTTCACCTGCAGGTAGATCGATGTCATCACCGCACCCTGAACCGACGATCCGGTTACCGCGCACCCATGCCCGCGCATCAGGATCACGTTGTTGGGGCCCAGAAGATCGGCGAGGTCCCTGCCCTGCTCCATGTTGACTACCAGCAGGTTCGTGTCGCCGAACTTGTTCCGGATATCCCACACTGGGATTTCCTTCCCGATCGATGCGCCGACATGGGCGACGGGCCGAAGGGGTGTCGGCGTGACGCCGAACGGGATCACCGCGTGCGAATGGTTGTGGACGACCGAATTCACCTCCGGCCGCGCCTCGTAGATTGCGCCATGGATATGCCGTTCCGCATAGGGCGTGCGGTCGTCGCCGACAGGCGTGCCGTCGAGCTCGAATTCCATGACGTCGGACAGGGTCACGAGCTCCGGGCTGCGCGACCGGCTCATCAGATAACGCCCGGGATTGTCGGGGTGCCGGATGCTGACGTGGCCGTAGGCGTCGACAACGTTTTCGCGCGCCAGAATGCGGTTTGCGATGACGACTTCGCGCATCGTCCGGGTCAGTTTGTCCAAGATTAGATCCTCGCGTTGGGT
>JAYQUR010000445.1:0-2510 GCA_038148075.1 Alphaproteobacteria bacterium
ACCTTCCCCAACGCGAAATACATCTTCGCGAAGACCGAACTGGATTTCTGGATGCAGCAATCCGAAGGGAACCTGATGACGCGGACGGGCGATTACGTCGCGGACAGCGTGCTCCCCATTCTCGAGGCGAAACGAGAACTGGTGGTCGATGTCGATCACGAGATCGAAACCGGCGTGACGCTGCAACCGCTGCCCGGCCATACGCCTGGCATGGTCGGGCTTCACATCGAGTCCGGCGGCGCGGAGGCGGTTCTGTGCGGCGACATGATGCATCACATGATCCAGTGCCACATTCCCGACTGGAGCACGATCGCCTGCGCCGACATGGCGGCGGCGCGCGAGACGCGGCGCGCGTTCCTCGATCGCTATGCGGATACCGACGTTACGATCGTTCCGTCGCATTTTCCGAACCCGACCGCCGGTTTCGTGGTGCCGTCGGGCGACGCGTTCGGTTTCCGCTACGTCAACGAATAGCTCCGGAGAACGGTTCCGAATGTACGATGACAGCACGGATATTCCCGAACCCCGCAACAGGGTAAAGGGCAAGACGGCCATGGTCGTGGGGGCGGGCTCGATTCTGCCCAGCTGGTCGAACAGCCGGGCCGCGGCGGCGCTCTACGCCCGCGAAGGCGCGAAAGTCTTCGCCATCGACCGAGACGAAGGGTCGGTCGAGGAGACGCGCCGGCTGATCGAGGCGGCCGGCGGCGAATGCACGGTCTACGTCGCGGACGCGCTCGATGCCGACGACATCGCTTCGTCCGTCGAGGCGTGCCGCGAATCCTACGGCCGGATCGACATACTTCACAACAATGTCGGCGGTTCGGGGCCGGGAAGCCGCCTCATGGACGTCACCGAGGAGGACTGGACGGCGACCCTCCACCGCAACGTGACCACGGCCTTCCTTTCCTGCAAGGCGGTGATTCCGGCAATGGAGGCGCAGGGCGGAGGCGCCATCGTCAACGTTTCTTCGATCGCGGGCATTCGCCATATCGGCGTGCCGACGACGGCCTATTCGGCAGGCAAGGGGGCACTGAACGAATTCACCAGAAACATCGCGCTGCAGTATGCGCATGCCAATATCCGCGCCAATTGCGTGCTTCCCGGCCTGATGAATACCCCGTTCATTCATCGCGACCTCGGCGACGGCCGGAAGAGCTACGAACGCAAGGGATTCGCCACTCCCGAGGAATATCATGCCGCCCGGAACGCGGTCATTCCGATGGGCAGGATGGGCGACGCCTGGGACGTCGCCTACGCCGCCCTGTTCCTCGCCTCCGACGAGGCAGCCTACGTCACCGGTCAATGCTCGTCGTCGATGGCGGGCTGACGTCGACGTCGCCGGGGAACTAACGGCCGAAGCGTCTCGGCTATTCCTTTTATTTCAATAAGTTAACGCTCGCTTAAGCATATAGGTTCATGTTTTCGGCGAAGTGCGGCGCCGTCGGACGCGCCGCCGAGGAGCCGGAAATTGGCTGAGACCATGGCCAAGCCCGCAGGCGGAGAAACCGCCAAAACGGGCCATACGTTTCGCGACAGGCTGCACGCCTGGTGGGAGGGCTACGAATTGCCCGATGCCCCCAAGGCAACCGCAACCGGTGCTCGGACATCGTCCGACGCGGCAGCCGAACCGCCGCCCGTACCGGAATGGAATTCGGCGCGCCAGGAACTCGTCCAGATGCTCAGGGGCAAGGGTTTCAGCATACCGGGCGAGGAAGAATACATCCTCAACCTCGTCAAGCCGTTCGGCCTGACCAAGTAAAACACGATGCTGGAGATCGGCGCCGGCCTCGGCGGCGGCGCGCGGACGATCGCCGGCAAGATCGGCACCTATGTCGAAGGCTTCGATCTCAACGCCGACCTCGTCAAGCGGGCGAACGAACTGTCGATGATGGAAGGTCTCGAGAAGAAGGCCGCGATCAAGGCGTTCGACCCCGAATCGCTGGAGCTCCGGCCCAATTACTACGACGCCGCGCTGCTGCGCGAGACGCTCACGGGGATCGACGACAAGACGACCGTGATCGAGAAGGTTCTCGCCGCCCTAAAGCCGCGGACCTCGATCGTCGTCGCCGATTTCTTCCTGCCCGAAAGCAAGCCGGGCCAGGCCGCCCTCGCCGCGTTGCGGGCGGAAAACCGGGAGGTCTTTCCCGGGACCGTCGATCCCGTTATCGCAATCATGGAGGCGCTGGAATTCGAGCTTCGCGTCGATGTGGACGAGACGCTGTCCTATGCCGAAGAGGTCCGGCGCGCGTGGGCCGGCGTGGCACGGCGGATCGCCGACAAGCCCGTTTCCGACGAGATTTCGGATGCCCTGATGCGGGAAACCGATCTATGGCGGCTCCGCAACGACGCCTTCGAGGCGGGCGAGCTCCAGATGCGGCGGATCGTCGGGTTCAAGAAGTCGCAGGTTGCCTGATCCGCGCGTTGACAGATGCCGGGCCGGGCATTATGTTCCACTACCAATTCGGCGGTTTGCCGCCGCTTTTCGGATTTTCCGCGACGTCGGCCCGGCC
>JAYQUR010000446.1:0-2489 GCA_038148075.1 Alphaproteobacteria bacterium
CCGAATAGCCGCCGCACATGTCGCCGTAGAGCGTCGCGTAGCCGACCGACATCTCGGACTTGTTGCCGGTCGACACCACCATCGCGCCGGTCTTGTTCGACAGCGCCATCAGCGTGAGGCCTCGCGAACGCGCCTGAATGTTCTCTTCCGTCGTGTCGGCCTCGGTGCCCGCGAACGCGTCCGCCAGCATGGCGCCAAAGGCCTGCATGGCCGGTTTGATGGAAACGGAATCGAGCCTCACGCCCAGAAGCCGCGACGCCTCCCCGGCATCGTCGAGGCTTTCCTGCGATGTATAGGGAGACGGCATCATCACGCAACGCACACGGTCCGGTCCGAGCGCGTCGACGGCGACGGCCGCCGTCAGCGCTGAATCGATGCCGCCCGACATGCCGATAATCACGCCCGGAAAGCCGCTCTTTTCGACGTAGTCGCGCAAGCCCAGCATCATCGCCGAATAAATCGCTGAATCGCCTTCGGGCGGCGGAGAACGTTCCCCTTCCGCGCAGTTCCAGTCGTCGCCGTCGCGCGTCCAATCGGTCATCCGCAGGTTTTCGATCCATGCCGGCGACTGCACCCGCAGCGAGGCGTCCGCACCGATTACGAACGACGCACCGTCGAAGACCAGTTCGTCCTGGCCGCCGACCTGGTTGACGTAAATGCGCGGCAGACGGCACTCGGTGGCGCGCGCCACCGCGAGATTGAGCCGTCGGTCCCACTTGTCCTGCTCGTAGGGCGAGCCGTTGAGGACGACGAGAATTTCCGCGCCCGATTCCTCAAGGCACTCGGCAACTTCCTCGGTCCACATGTCCTCGCAGACCATCACGCCGAGCCGGACGCCGCGGAAGTTCACCGGACCGGGCAGCGGCCCCGCCGAGAAGACGCGCTTCTCGTCGAAAACGCCGTAGTTCGGAAGATCGTACTTGTAGCGAACGGCCGAAACTTCGCCGTCGTCCAGCAGGACGGCTGCGTTATGGAGAACGCCGTCCTCGACCCAGGGCGTACCGGCCAGCACCGCGGGACCGCCGTCCGCCGTCTCGGCGGCAAACGCGCGGACCTCTCGTTCGATCGTCTCCTGCACGATCGGACGGATGACGAGATCCTCGGGCGGGTAGCCGCAGACGACGAGTTCGCTCGCGACGACGAGATCGGCGCCGGCCGCCGCCGCTTCGGCGCGGGCTGCGCGAAGCTTGTCCAGATTGCCGACGATATCGCCGACCTTGGGATTAAGCTGCGCGAGCGCAATCTTGAGCGTGTCGGTCATACGCGCGGACGGAAACCTCTACTCGGCCGCGGCACGCGGCGGCGCAGCAAGGCGCTCGCTGTCCCGCTTCGCCTTGAGAAGTTCGCCGACGAGAAATGCAAGCTCCAGCGACTGCGACGCGTTGAGGCGCGGGTCGCAATGCGTGTGATAGCGGTCAGACAGGCCTTCGTCGGTGATCGCCTGCGCGCCGCCGGTGCATTCGGTCACGTTCTGTCCGGTCAGCTCGATATGGACGCCGCCGGCGTGCGTGCCCTCCGCCTCGTGGACGGCGAAGAAGCCCTGCACTTCGCGCAGGATCTGGTCGAACGGCCGCGTCTTGTAGCCGCTCTGCGCCTTGATCGTGTTGCCGTGCATCGGATCGCAGATCCAGACGACCTTGCGACCCTCTCGCTCGACCGCGCGGACGAGCGGCGGCAGCTTTTCCTCGACCTGATCGTGGCCCATGCGGCTGATCAGGACCAGTCGGCCCGGATCGTTGTTCGGGTTGAGGATGTCGATCAGCTCCAGCAACCGGTCGGGCGTTTGCGACGGACCGGTCTTCAGACCGATGGGGTTGTGGATGCCGCGCATGAAGTCGACGTGAGCGCTGTCGGGCTGGCGCGTGCGGTCGCCTATCCACAACATGTGGGCGGACGTGTCGTACCAGTCGCCGGACGTGGAATCGACGCGAGTCATCGCTTCCTCGTAGCCGAGCAGCAGCGCCTCGTGACTGGTGTAGAAATCGGTCTCGCGCAGTTGCGGCGCGGCTTCGGACGTCAGACCGCAGGCGGCCATGAAAGTCATCGCCTCATCGATGCGATCGGCAAGCTTTGCATATTTCTCGGCCTGCGAGCCGGCGGAGACGAATTCTAGGTTCCAGCGGTGCACCTCGTGCAGGTCGGCGTAACCGCCCTGGGCGAAGGCGCGCAGCAGGTTCAGCGTCGCGGCCGACTGATTGTAGACCTGCACCATGCGCTCGGGGTCGGGCCGGCGCCCTCCCGCGTCGAACGCCATGTCGTTGATCATGTCGCCGCGGTAGCTCGGGAGCGTCACGCCGCCCTGCTCCTCGACGTCGGACGACCGCGGCTTGGCGAACTGACCGGCGAGACGGCCGACCTTCACCACCGGCTTGCCGGACGCGAACGTGAGGACGACCGCCATCTGGAGGAGGACGCGGAAGGTGTCGCGGATGTTGTTCGGGTGGAACTCGGCGAAGCTCTCGGCGCAATCGCCGCCCTGCAGCAGGAAG
>JAYQUR010000447.1:0-2465 GCA_038148075.1 Alphaproteobacteria bacterium
ACCGAATACCCGGTGACGCCTTCCGTTTCGAGGAGCCTGAGGAAACGGTGCAGGACGGGCATTTCGACGAATGCCTCCAGCCGCTTCTTCGGATAGGTCTGCATCTTGCGTCAGCCTCCCGCGATGTTGCCGAACATGATGTAAATCGGGATTCCCAGCGTCAGATTGAACGGAAATGTAATGCCGAGCGAAAGACTGAGATAGATGCTGGGGCGTGCCTCCGGCAAGGCGAGCCGCATCGCCGCCGGAACGGCGATGTAGGAGGCGGAGGCGGCGAGCGTCGTGAGCAGGGCGGCGCCGCCGGGCGACAGTCCCACGAGATAGGCGGCGAACGCCCCCAACGCGCCGCCGATCAGCGGCATCACGATGCCGAACGCGAACAGGGGAGCGGTCAGGTCGCGCGCGCTTTGGCGCATGCCGCGGCCGGCGACGAGACCCATATCGAGCAGAAAGAGGCAGAGAACGCCCTTGAACGGATCGATAACGAAAGCGGAGATCTCCGCAAGCCCCTCCGGCCCGGTGATCCAGCCGATGATGAAAGCGCCGGTCAGCACGACGATCGAGCCGTTCAGCGCGATCTCGCGCCAAAGCTCGCCGTTGGTGCCGTTGGCTTCCTTGCCGTTCGCGCCGCGTACCAGCAGCAGCGCACTCATGATGGCGGGCGTTTCCATGAGCGCAGCGGTCGCGACGAGATAGCCCTCGTAGTCGATGCCGGCCGACGTCAGCACCGACGTCGCCGCCGCGAACGTGACGACGGAGATCGAACCGTAATGCGCCGCAACTGCGGCGGCGTCGACCAGGGGAAGCCCGGTGAACGCGCGAAGCAAACCGAACGCGATGAAAGGTATCAGCGCGCTCAGGAGAATGCCCGACGCCAGCGTCGCCGCCAGCCGGGCGTCGATTCCGTGGCTCGCCACGGCGACGCCGCCCTTGAAGCCGATCGCCAGCAGCAGATACAGCGACAGCGCCTTGGCGACCGCTTGCGGTATTTCGAGGTCCGACCGCGCGAAAGACGCGGCGAAACCCAGCGCGAAGAACAGGACCGGCGGCGCGAGCAGGTTGGCGCCCGCGAGAGTCAGAATATCGCCCATTTACGCTACTACCCCCTGCAGCCCCTTTTCTCGATTACGCAAAGACGGAAACAACGGATTGCCCGACATGTCGTTCTCCCGTTCGGCGGTCCGTCAGGTCGACACGGGGGCGAACGCGCCGTCCGGACCGTCGCACCAGTAGAGTTTCGACTCGCGGATCGAAAACCACGCGCCGAAGAGATCGATCTCGCCGGTGTTTTCCGCCGTCTCAAGGAATGGAAACGTCCTCAAATTCTCCAGGGAGAGCTGAATGCCGCGCCGTTCGAGCACCTGCTGCCGATCCTCCGGCGTGATCGAGGCGTCGGAGAGCAACGGGTCGCGAACCGGCGCAAGCAACTCGACCCAGGGCCCGATGAACATGCCTGCCGGTTTTCGTTCGACGCCGGCCAGCGACGCCGTGATGCCGCCGCATTGTCCGTGCCCCATCACGACGATGTTGCGCACCCGGAGCCCGGTCACGGCGTACTCCAGCGCCGCTGAGGTGCCGTGATAGCCGGCATCCGGCGCATATGGCGGCACCAGTGCGGCGACGTTTCGAACGACGAACAGCTCGCCCGGCGCGGCCGCGAAGATCGTGGCCGGGTCGACGCGGCTGTCGGCGCAGGCGATGATCATCGTCTGCGGCGCCTGACTCTCCGCCAGTTCGCGGTAGCGTGCCTTCTCATCTTCGAGCCGGCCGTCGCGGAAGCGCCGGTAGCCGTCGACAAGCGCTGCGGGGAGCATCGTTCGGGGCTCCTGTTCATTTTCGTCCGGCGGGACGACACCCGCGGATCCGTACCCTATACTCCGCCGAAACCGAATCCGGGAGAGAACAACGATGTACCGAATGGAAACGCTCACCGTCGAGGGCAGCCCGATGGAGGTCATGATCGACGGGCCGGAAGCTCCCGGGCCGCATCCCGGCGTCGTCGTCGCGCAACACCTGCCGGTCGCGCACGAGGGGCTGGAAAAGGATCCGTTTACGATCGACGTCGCGAAGAAGCTCGCCGATGCGGGTTTCGTGAGCGTGACCCCGTTCGTCTTCCACTGGTGGGCGCCGGAAGTCGATATCGAGGTGAAACGCGCGGAGTTCCGGGACGACCGCTGCGTCGCCGACATGCAGGCCGGTTTCGACCTGCTCGCCGGCATGGACAACGTCGATGCCGACCGGATCGGCGTGATGGGCCATTGCTGGGGCGGGCGGGTGAGCTGGCTGCACGCCTGCCACAATTCGCACTACAAGGCGCTGGTGACGCTCTATGGCGGGCGCATCAAGATTCCGATGGGCGACGGCGTGATCGCGCCGATCGAGCTCGCGGGCAACATTCCGTGTCCGGTGCTCGGCATCTTCGGCAACGAGGACCAGAATCCGTCGCCCGCCGACGCGGACGATTA
>JAYQUR010000448.1:0-2458 GCA_038148075.1 Alphaproteobacteria bacterium
GTTTAGGGCGCTGAGCTGCGCGGTAGCGTAATCCAGCAGATCGTGCTCGTGCGCCGAAATCGCGTCGAACCCGATTCCCTCAACATAATCTACGGCGCTGCCCATCGCGATAATCCCCGCGATGTGTGGCGTTCCCGCCTCGAACTTGAAGGGAAGTTCGGCGTAGGTCGTCTTCTCGAAGGTCACGCGATCGATCATCTCGCCGCCGCCCTGATAGGGCGGCATCGCCTCGAGCAAGGTCTCCTTGCCGTACAGCACGCCGATCCCGCTGGGCCCGTACAGCTTGTGGCCCGAGAAGACATAGAAATCGACGTCGAGCGCCTGCATGTCGAGCTTCATGTGCGGTGCCGCCTGGCATCCGTCGAGCAACACCAGCGCGCCCCTGTCGTGAGCGGCGCCGATAACCTTATCGACCGGCACCACGGTCCCGAGTGCATTCGAGACATGCGTCACCGCGACCATTTTCGTGCGGTCCGACAACAACTTTTCGTATTCGTCGAACAGGAACTCGCCGGCATCGTCGACCGGCACCACCTTGATCGATGCGCCCGTCTGTTCGGCAACGATCTGCCACGGGACGATATTCGAATGGTGTTCGAGCACCGACAGGACGATCTCGTCGCCGGGCGACAGGTTCGCCCTGCCCCAGCTCGCCGCAACCAGATTGATCCCCTCGGTCGCACCGCGTACGAAGATCACTTCCCTGTCGGACGACGCGTTGATGAAATCGCGAATCCGCGACCGCGCCGCTTCCATCGCATCGGTCGCCTTCTGGCTCATGTAGTGGACGCCGCGATGGACGTTCGCGTACTCGGTTTCGTAGGTCCGGGAAATGCGCTCGATCACCGCCTTCGGCTTCTGCGCGCTCGCCCCGTTGTCGAGATAGACCAGGGGTTTGCCGCGCACCTGCTCGGACAGGATCGGAAAATCGCCGCGAATCCGATCGATCGGGTAGGTGCCGTTGCCGCCGCTCACTTGCCGTTTTCCTTGCCCGCGCCGGCCATCCAGTCCGAAATCGCCGCGGTTATGTGATCGCGGACGACGCCTTCCGGCACGGAGTCGGTGACTTCCGCAACAAACGCCCCGATCAGCAAGGCGCGGGCCTCCGCGGGCGGAACGCCGCGGCTCGTCAGATAGAAAAGCGCGTCGCGATCGAGATCCCCGACGGTCGCGCCATGGGCGCATTTCACATCGTCGGCAAAGATCTGGAGTTCCGGCTTGGTGTCCGCCTGCGCACCGGCCGAGAGCAGCAGATTGCGGTTGGACTGGCTGGAATCCGTCTTCTGCGCGTCCTTGAGAACGATGACGCCGCCCTGGAAGACGGAATGCGCATTCTCGTCGAGGACGTTGCGGAACACCTGCCGGCTGGACGTGTGCGGTACCCGATGCTCGACCCGCGTTGTGCTGTCGGCGTGCTGGCGTCCGCGCAGCAACGCGCCGCCTGAAATCTCGCAGTCGGCGCCGGCGCCGTCGAACGACACGCGCGTCTCATTGCGCGACAGCGCCGCACCCGTCGCCATCGCCGCGGCGGAGTATCGCGCGTCGCGCGCCAGGGAAACGCGGGCAAGAGCCGTATGGAACGCACCGACCGATTCCGCCTGGCGCTTGTAATGCCGGACGGATGCGTTCGCGCCGACGTCTATATCCGTCACGGAGTTGGTCCAGTAGGCCGACCCGGCGGCACCCGCAAAGGTCTCGACGACCGTCGCCTCCGCGCCCGGTCCTGCCGCCACCATCGTCCGGGGATGGACCGCGATTCCGCCTTCGCCGCCGTCGACGACGTGCAGCACCTGGACCGGGCGGTCAAGCTTTACGCCGTCGGCGATCTCGAGAAACAGGCCGTCGCGCATGAAAGCCGTGTTGAGAGCGACCAGAGAGCCAGCCTCCGCATAGTCGACGCTGCCGAGCGACGCGTCGTCCAAGGTTTCCAGCGCTTCCGATAACGCCGTCAGGCGTACGCCCCCGGGCAGGTTCGCAACGTCGGACAGCGCCGCGCTGAAACGTCCGTTGACGATCGCGACGCAATAGGCGCCGTTGAGCCTTAGGGCCCGCCACTGCGCGATGTCCGCCGCCTCTCCACCGAGCAGCGGATCGAAACCGGCCCGGCTGAGCCGGTTCAGATTGGTGTATTTCCAGCTCTCGATACGCGGCGTCGGGAACCCCGCTTCCGCGAACGACTTCATCGCCGCCCGGCGGGCGTCGGCGAGCCGCGGGCCCGGAAGGGTCGAAACCCCCTGCTCGAAACGGTCGACCAGTGTCGTATTGGCCGGTTCGGTATTCGCCATCGTCGTCGTCCGCCCCTCAGGCCGCCGCCGGCGCGCCGTCTTCGACGCCGAACTTCGCGTAACCCTCTTTCTCGAGCTCTAGCGCAAGCTCCTTGCCGCCGCTGGCGACGAACCGGCCCTTGGCGAGTACGTGCACCTTGTCGGGCACGATGTGATCGAGCAGCCGCTGATAA
>JAYQUR010000449.1:0-2449 GCA_038148075.1 Alphaproteobacteria bacterium
ATCCGGGGCCGCCGTTTTGCGAAGAAGCAAGAAAGAGGGCTGTTCCGGTCTACGCGGCCTTGCGGCGGGCGGCGGCGATGCCGGCGAGCCCGATGACAAAGATCACGATCATTCCCGGTTCGGGAACCGGAATCTGTTCCTGAATTTCCTGCACCTTGATCGCGACAAAGGCCGACGTGAAGGACTGGGCCGTCAGGCCGCCCGCACGCAGGAGATTAAGATCCCAGGTCGCGCCGCCATTCGCGAGCGCGAGACCGGCATAATCGGTTTCTGTCGCGCCGGCCCCGTTTCCGACCAGCCCCACCGTATCGGTGATAAAACCGCCGGCGCCATCGGCGACATAGGCGGCACCGCCTGAATCCACGCCGATGACATTGCTCGAGTTGTTGTCGCTGGTATACGGATTATTGACCACCGCGTTCAGCAGCGCGTTATTGGTGGCGAGTTGTGTGAGCGTCGAGGCAAGGCTGAGGGATCCGTTGAAGACGTCACGATCCTCGTCCGTCACCAGGATGACGTTCGTTGCGGTGGCGCCGTTCGTGCCAAACGTGAGATTACTGAATCCGAAATCGATCCCCGCATACCCGTCTTCGAAGCTGCCATTCGTCAGCAGCGTAGACGTCGCCGCGCCAAAACTGGCCGCGGTACCGAAATTGCTGACCACACGGGGCGCACCGCCGCCGCTGGACTGTCCGAAACCGACCAGTCCGTAGTTACCCGTGATGCCAAGACCCGACAGCGCGCTATCGAGAGACGATATCATGCCGGAAAGCCACGCATGCTCCCCGCCCATCGAACCGGACTCGTCTACGACAACCATTACATCGATTGCGGCGGCCTAGGCATTGTCTGCCGGTGCGCTTACCGCCATACCCGCTGCGAAGACCGGGACGGCAAGATATTTGGAAAATTTGCTGAAGAATCTCATCGGAACTAACCTTTTTTGTCTTCTGTTTAGCGATGTTTCGTGGTGTTGCGGTGAGGGATGCAATAACCGTGCCAATATTTTTATGCAAATATTTCAATTGGTTAAATAATTACTGAGACAGAACGCGCCAAAAGCGTAAAAAATTCCGACGGTGCTTGAATACCTTTGCTGCCCTGGGGGCAGCCTCAGTACGCCGGGTCCTCGGGCGGCGTTTGCGGCGGCGTGCCCGCCTCGAACGGGGTCGGGCTGTCCAGTTCGCGCCCCGCTTCCGACACCTGGTCGGCGAATTCGGACAGGAACACGGCGCCTTTCACCGTGCGCTGGACCTCGATGCTGCGGCGGTCGTAATCGTCGCGCCGGCGGCGCACGAAACCCAGCTGGCCGAGCCGGTCCAGCGCCCGCGAAATGGCCGGCTTGGAAATATTGAGCCCCTCCGACAGGCCGCGCACGGTATGCGGCGGGGTCTGAGTATAGACAGTCAGCAGGATCGCCATCTGGCGCGCCGACAGATCGGGCCCGTCGCCCCGAACGCTGGCGCTGAGCGCGTCCCGCCACAATGCCAGCGCGTCGTCCTGATTGAGATAAACCGGCATGATCGCATTGTCCGTCTGAGTTCAGGCCCGTTCGGCTCCGTCCGTGTTCCGGCAGCAAGCCCCCGCCGGATTTTTCTAATTCGTTACGCAGCCGGATCGAGTGTAGCCGAATCAACCCAGCGCCGCATCACAGGTCTTGACGCATCGCGCTGCCGGCCTGACAAAGGTGACACGCCAATGGCGCGCCGAATACCGCAGGCCTGATACCGCAGGCCGAATACCGGATACAGGGGATAACGAATGACCATGAAACTACTTTCGCGCGGACCGTCGCCTTTCGGCCGGAAGGGCATCTTCGCGATCGCCCATCTCGACCTCTCGGACCTCGTCGGGGTCGGCGAGCCTGAGGGCGAGGACAGCCTGCGGGTGCTCAATCCGCTGGCGAAAGTACCGGCGCTGATCATCGAGGACGGCACGGCCCTGTTCGACAGCCGCGTGATCGTGGAATATCTGGATACGCTGGCCGGCGGCGGCAAGATCATTCCGGCCGAAACCGGCGCGCGCTTCAAGGCCCTGCGCGAGGCGGCGCTTGCCGACGGTATTATCGAAGCCGCCCTGCTGGTCACCTATGAGGGCCGCTACCGCCCCGACCAGACGCCCTACGAACCCTGGCTCGATTTCCAGCGCGGCAAGATCCAGCGCGGCATGGCGGCGATGGCCGACGCCCCGCCCGCGATCGCGCCGCTGACCGTCGGCGGTATCGGCCTCGCCATCGCGCTGGAATACATCGATTTCCGCGAACAGTACGACTGGCGCCCCGAATTTCCCGCCCTCGTGACCTGGCTGGACGATTTCAACGCCGCCCATCCGCTCTTTGCCGACAGCACGCCGGGCGCCTGACACCCTTCAGGCGTCGTCCGGTTCATCGAGCGGGAACGATTCCAGCGGCAGGTAATCGGCGCCGTTCCGGCCGAGATGGCTCTCATAC
>JAYQUR010000450.1:0-2445 GCA_038148075.1 Alphaproteobacteria bacterium
CCGAGCGCAACGAGCCGCCCGACATCGACGTCGATTTCGAGCACGAGCGCCGCGAAGAGGTCATCCAGTACATCTACGCGAAATACGGCCGCGAGCGCGCCGGGCTCGCCGCCACGGTGATCCACTACCGCTCTCGCATGGCGGTGCGCGAGGTCGGCCGCGCGATGGGCCTCAGCCAGGATACGATCGGCGCGCTCGCCGGCACCGTCTGGGGCTGGCGCTCCGACGGCATCGAGGACAAACACATCCGCGAAACAGGTCTCGACCCCTCGGACGGGCGGCTCGGCCTGACGCTCCGTCTCGCGCGCGAACTGACCGGTTTCCCGCGCCACCTGTCGCAGCATGTCGGCGGCTTCGTCATCACCCGCGGACCGCTGTCCGAGATGGTGCCCATCGCCAACGCGGCAATGGAGGACCGGACCACCATCGAATGGGACAAGGACGATCTCGACGCGCTCGGCATCCTCAAGATCGACGTACTCGGCCTCGGCATGCTGACCTGCATCCGCAAGGGCTTCGAGCTGATCGAGCGCCACTACGGCCGCGCCTACGACCTCGCCACCGTCCCGGCGGAGGACCCGGCGGTCTACGACATGTTGTGCGAGGCCGACTCGGTCGGCGTTTTCCAGGTCGAGAGCCGCGCCCAGATGACCATGCTGCCGCGCCTGAAGCCGCGCAATTTCTACGATCTCGTCATCGAGGTCGCGATCGTGCGGCCCGGTCCGATCCAGGGCGACATGGTCCACCCCTACCTGCGGCGGCGCAACGGCGAGGAGACGGTCGAATTTCCCTCGGAAGAACTGCGCCGCGTGCTGGGAAAGACGATGGGCGTGCCGCTGTTCCAGGAACAGGCGATGCAGATCGCCATCGTCGCCGGCGGCTTCACCCCGTCCGAGGCCGACCAGCTGCGCCGCGCCATGGCGACCTTCCGCCGCGTCGGCACCATCCACACCTTCCAGGACAAGCTGATCGAGGGCATGGCCGCCAACGGCTACGACCGCGACTTCGCCGAACGCTGCTTCCGCCAGATCGAGGGGTTCGGCGAATACGGCTTTCCCGAAAGCCACGCCGCCAGCTTCGCCCTGCTGGTCTACGTCTCCGCCTGGCTCAAGAAACACTATCCGGACGTGTTCTGCGCCGCCATCCTCAACAGCCAGCCGATGGGCTTCTACGCGCCGGCCCAGCTCGTCCGCGACGCGCGCAATCACGGCGTCGAGGTGCGGCCGGTCGACGTGAATTTCAGCCATTGGGACAACACGCTGGAGCCTTTGGAAGTCGGCACCCCCTCCCCAGCCCTCCCCCTGAAGGGAGAGGGGGCATATCCCGGCGAAGCCCACACCGCACGCCTCCTCTCCCCCCCGGGGAGAGGGCCAGGGAGAGGGGGAGCCGTGACAGCACCTGGGAGTCGTCACGCCCTGCGGCTCGGCTTCCGGCAAATCAAGGGGATGGCCGAGGGCGATGCCGACGCGCTGATCGCCGCGCGCGCGGCCCTCGGCCGGCCGTTCGACGAGCCCGCCGAGATCCACCGCCTCGCACGCCTGTCGCCCGCAGCCCTCGAACGCCTTGCGAAAGCCGACGCGTACGGCTCGATGGCGCTCAGTCGGCGCGCCGCGCTGTGGGCGGTGCGCGCCCTGCCGCCGGCGCCGCTGCCGCTGTTCGCGGCGGGCGAGAACCGCGCCGATCCCGAGGTGACGCTGCCCGAGATGGCGGCCGGCGAGGAAGTGACGCACGACTACGCGGCGCTGCGCCTGTCGCTCAAGACGCACCCGCTGGCGCTGCTGCGCGACGAGCTGGCCGCGACCGGCACAGTGCCGGCCGAGCGGCTTGCGAAGACGAAGGACGGCGCGCGCGTCACCGTCGCCGGGCTCGCGCTGGTGCGCCAGCGGCCGGGCACGGCGAGCGGGGTGATCTTCATCACGCTGGAGGACGAGACCGGCGTCGCCAATCTCGTCGTCTGGCCCAAGACGTTCGAGAAATTCCGCCGCGTCGTCATGGGCGCGCGGCTGATCCGCGTGACCGGGAAGCTGCAGCGCGAGGGGCTCGTCATCCACGTCATCGCCGATGCGATGGAGGATCTAACGCACCGGCTGCGGGCGCTGGCCGGGCCGGATTTCGAAACGCAAATCCGCCGCAAGGACGCCAACGCCGCCTACGAAAACAACCTCGCCCGTGCCGACGAGATGAAAAACCCCATCCCGGAAACGCGCCAGATCGCTGCCCGCAAGCTGTTCCCGTCGCGGGATTTTCACTGACCTCGACGACGCCCTCTTCCGGCTGGAAAGAAACGCCCCCCGCCGCTGCTCAGAATCCCAGCCCCGGCACGTTGATCCGCTCGAAACTGCCGGGATCGACGCCCTCTTTCTCGACATCGAACTGCAGTTCGACCTGCACGCCGTTGGGATCGAGGAAGAACATCTGGACGACCTTGTCGCCGGCGGCGAGGCG
>JAYQUR010000451.1:0-2420 GCA_038148075.1 Alphaproteobacteria bacterium
GTCATCATCCGCGCCGGCTCTCTGGAAGAAGCCAAGGAAATCGCCGCGAGCGATCCGATGCACAAGAGCGGCGCCCGCGACTTCACCGTCCGTTCCTGGATGATGAACGAAGGCACAGTGACGGTGAAGATCCGCTACTCGGACGGCAGCCGCGAACTGATCTGATCGGCGCTACCGCGCCCCCGAGACGTTGAGCACCGTTCCCGAGACGTAGCTCGCCTCGTCCGACAGCAGCCAAACGATCGCGTTGGCCACCTCCCCTGGCCGGCCGACGCGTTTCATCGGCAGGGTCGGCGAGATCGCTTCGACGCGGCCTTCGGGCTGGATTTCGGTGTCGATGACCCCAGGACTGACTGCCGCGACTCGCACGCCTTCGGCCGCGACCTCTTGCGCGAGCCCGAAGGTAAAGCTGTTGATCGCGCCCTTGCTCGCGCCGTAATGCACCGATGCGCCCGCGCCACCGAGATCCGACGTGCGGGACGACAGGTTGACGATCACGCCGCCTAGCCCGCCGTGCGCCGTCGACATGCGCCGAACCGCCTCGCGCGCGCACAGGATCGAGCCGACGACGTTGATCATCATGTGTTCCGTCAGTTCGTCGCCGGCGATCTCGTCGACACGGCAAAGCGGACCGAGTACGCCCGCAGAATTGACGAGGCCGGAAACCGGTCCGAGTTCCCTGTCGCACGTCTCGAACAGGTTGACGACGTCCGCCTCCTTCGCGATGTCGGCCCGTACAGCGATGGCGCGACGCCCCAAGGCCTCTACTTTCTCGACGATTTCCTCTGCGCGCGCCGCATTGTCGCGGTAATTCAGGCAGATATCCCAGCCCGCTTCCGCGGCCTTCAGCGACGTTTCGGCCCCAATGCCGCGACCGCCGCCCGTCACCATCAGAATTCCCGCCATTCGTCACTCTCCCTTTCGTCGGGAGCACTCGAACAGCGCCGGCCGCGGCTGTCAACAACACGCGATTGACCAAACCCTCTCCGCCTCCGAATATGCACGCAAAGGGAGACGGCCAATTGTCAAATGAAGGAAGGGACAGCGGCGGCATCCGCCTCGCCGCCGATATCGGGGGTACGTTCACGGACATTGCGGCGTTCGACGCCGAGACGGGAAAACTGCTGTTCGGCAAAACCCTGTCGACGCCCGACTCGCTGATCGACGGCATCGCCGAAGGCGTCGGCAAGGCCGGCGCGTCGTTCGCCGATGCGCGGCTGTTCCTGCACGGCTCCACGGTCGCGATCAACACGATGCTGGAACGCACGGGCGCAAAGACGGCCCTGCTGATCACCGAGGGCTTCCGCGACATATACGAAATCGGCCGCGTCAACCGGCCCGATTCCTACAACCTCTTCTTTCAGAAACACGAACCGCTGGTCGAGCGCGCGCTGCGGTTCGAGGTAGAGGAACGACTGTACGCCGAGGGCGAGGTCTACAAGCCGTTGAACGAGGCCCGGGTACGCGAGACCTGCGCCCGGCTGCGCGACGAAGGCGTCGAAGCGGTCGCGATCCTGCTCCTGCACTGCTATGCCAATCCGGCGCATGAACTTCGCGTTCGCGAGATCGTCGAGGAGGAGCTTCCCGGCGCTTTCGTCTCCACCTCGCACGAGCTCAGCCAGGAATACCGCGAGTTCGAGCGCTGCTCGACCGTCGTCGCCAACGCGTATATCGGCCCCCGCGTGCGCGACTACATCGGCGGCATCGACAAGCGAATCCGCAAGGACGGTTTCGACGGCTCGTTCCTCGTCGTCCAGTCGACCGGCGGGCTCTATGACGGCGAGCAGGCGCGGCGCCAGTGCGTTCGCATGCTGGAATCGGGCCCCGCCGCCGGCGTGATCGGCGCGCAGGCGCTGTGCGATGCGCTCGGCATGGGCAACGCCATCGCCTTCGACATGGGAGGCACGACGGCTAAGGCCGGCGTCATCCACGACGGCGAGGCGCTGACGACTGGCAGCGCGCTGATCGGCGGATACGAACGCGCGCTCCCCATCCAGATCGCCATGATGGATATCTTCGAGGTCGGCACCGGCGGCGGTTCGATCGCACGCATCGCCGACGAGGGCGGCCTCCGCGTCGGACCGCAGAGCGCGGGCGCGCAACCGGGGCCGGCGAGCTACGGGCTCGGGGGCACGGAGCCCACCGTGACGGACGCGAACGTCCTTCTTGGCCGTCTGTCGCCCGACCGGTTTCTCGGCGGCGAGATGCCGCTCAGCGTCGACGCGGCCGAAAAGGCCATCGAAACCCACGTCGCCGGACCGCTCGGCCTCGGGACGGTCGAGGCCGCGCAGGGTATCCTCCGGATAGCGGTGACCGCGATGTCGCATGCAGTGAAGGCCGTCACGACCGAGCGCGGGCTCGACGCAGGCGATTTCGCGATGGTCGCCTACGGCGGCGCCGGTCCGTTGCACGCCTGCAAC
>JAYQUR010000452.1:0-2419 GCA_038148075.1 Alphaproteobacteria bacterium
GTGAACCAGACGCCGTCGCGGTTGATCGAAAAGGCCGTGCCGGTCGCGCTGTTGCGTTTGGTCTCCGATTTGACGATCAGAGCCGGGTCGTTGGGCGACTCGCGGGGCAGGACCGGCCCCTCGTCGCGCGAATCAGGGACGCGCAAATCCGGCGCCCGTGCCGCGGGCGGTTCGAACAGCCGCGGGTCGGGACGGCGGTCGGGCGGCGGATTGTCGATCCCGTCGCGATAGACCTTTCCACCGATCGCAACTGCGACCAGGACGATCAGCGCAAGGACATCCCGAAACTTCACGGCGAATGCCCGCCCCTTTCTCTCAGCCGGCGACCGCCGCGGCGTTGATCAGCGCGATGGCGATCTTGATGCCGAGGACGAGGACGGCGGCTCCGATCTCGCCGCTCTCGATGCGGGTCGGCAGGTCCTTGAGCAGGGCGTCGCCGATCCGGAAGGCGAGAAGCTGGATCAGCAGCGTCACGACTCCCCAGACGACGATGTCCCAGACATTGACGCTCGTCGCCATGCAGACGGCGAGCGGGATGGCGAGGCCCACGATCGCCGCAGAGAAGGATATCGCAGCGGCGGTATTGCCGCCCCTGATCAGCCGCAGCTCGTGATAG
Source organism: Alphaproteobacteria bacterium (assembly GCA_038148075.1). GTDB lineage: Bacteria > Pseudomonadota > Alphaproteobacteria > MPNO01 > UBA830 > JAYQUR01. Next base: position 617 of record JAYQUR010000452.1, read on the forward strand.
GGCGTGATGAGATGATAGAGGGCGACGCCCGCGGCAAGGATTGCGAGCGTGACGGCGAAATGCAGCAGCAAAACCGGAAATCCGGTAAGGAAGCTCTGTATGACGGGGTCCATGTCGATCGGTTTCCGGTGCGCTGAAGGGAATGTCTATTTTAGCGGCGTCGCGTGTCTCGCCCAAGCCGCCGGGACTTTCGCGCAAACGTCGTTTCGAATAGGGTCACGCCCGGTTTCGCCCTTCGCGGAGAGTGCGCTTGGCTTTCTATCTCGTTACCGGCGGTTGCGGTTTCATCGGATCGCACCTGACCGATGCGCTTCTCGACGCCGGTCATCGCGTGAGAATCCTTGACGACCTGTCCACCGGCAAGCGCGCCAATGTGCGCGATGCGGCGGAAATCGTGGTTGGCGACGTCTCCCGGCCGGATGTCGTTTCCCATGCGATGGCCGGCGTCGACGGCTGCTTTCATCTGGCGGCAATCGCGTCCGTGCAGCGGTCCAACGAGGAATGGGGGCGGACCCACGCCGTCAATCTCACCGGGGCGATCAACGTGTTCGACGCCGCGCGGACGGCCGGCGCCGGCGGTCCTGTCCCCGTCGTCTATGCTTCGTCGGCCGCAGTCTACGGGGACAACCCGAACGTTCCGCTCTCGGAAGACGCCGAAAAACGCCCGCTGACCGCCTACGGCGCCGACAAGCTGGGGTGCGAGCAGCACGCCCGGGTTGCCGGAAACGTGCACGGCGGCGCCACGACCGGGTTCAGGTTCTTCAACATCTACGGCCCGCGTCAGGATCCCGGCTCGCCCTATTCCGGCGTCATCTCGATCTTTGCCGATCGGTTGGCAAGCGGCCGCACTGCGACGATCTACGGAGACGGACTGCAGGTCCGGGATTTCGTCTACGTTGCCGATTGCGTCCGCTTCGTCATCGCCGGCATGGAAAAAGCCTCGACCGAAGCCGGGGTGTTCAACGTCTGTACCGGCAAACCGGCTTCTCTGCTCGATCTGGTCGGGGCGATGTCTCAGGGCGGACGGACACTCGCCGTCGAGCACGGCCCGGCACGCGTCGGCGACATCCGGACGTCGTACGGCGATCCGTCGCGCGCCGAAGCAGCGTTCGGCATTACGGCCGGCACCACGCTTCAAGACGGATTGGCGCTGCTGATCGACTCGCTCGAGCGATGACCGAGACGTCGGTCGTCCAGCAAATAAGCGACTGGCTGATTGCGCGGGGTCTGGAGGCCGGTTCCTACGACGACCTGCTGACCGGTTTCTGCGAAAGACTGGATGCCGGGGGCTTCGGGCTCCGACGCTCCATGATGGCCATGCGAACCCTTCATCCGACGATCGATGCTCGGTCGCTGATCTGGCGCCGCGGCGCGCCGCTGGAGACCGAAAATTTCATGAGCGCCGAAGGCCCGACGGAGAACTTCTTGCGGAGCCCTATCGCCTACCTGCTGGAAAACGAGGATCTTTACGAAATTCACCGTCCGCTGCACCGCGCCGACTGTCCTCTCGATTTCCCCGTTCTGGCGGAACTGAAAGACGAGGGCGTCGCGGACTACCTGATCCTGAAGGTCTCGTTTCCGGTCGCCTCGTTAAAGGGATACCAGTCGGGTATGCTGATTTCGTGGTCGTGCGACGCGCCCGGCGGTTTCACGGACAGCCAACTGGCGTCGCTGCGACGTCTCGCTCCGCGCTTCGCGCTGGTTATCAGCAACCGGCTGTTGCGCGAAGTGACGATCAACGTGCTCGACTGACCTGCCCCCACGTTTAGTACCAGCGGTTAGTTTAGACTGTTTGTTGAGCGG
>JAYQUR010000453.1:0-2408 GCA_038148075.1 Alphaproteobacteria bacterium
CGCAGAAAATGACGACCAGCGATTCGGGCGTCATACGCCGATCCCTTCCCAGACGAGCTTTATTTCCATAACGACGATGACGGCGATCACCGCCCTGTTGAAAAGCGCCGGGCTCGCACGGCCCATCGCCTTCATCCCGATACACTGAAACAGGAATAGCGGGATGAGGGCAAGACAGCCCTCGACGAACCGCTGCATCGTCCACATGCCGAAGAAAATCATCACGACGATCTGAATCGCGTTGAACAGGCCGAACAGCAGACCGTTATAGAAAACGTAAGCCTCTTTCTTCAGGCGGAACGACAGGATCAGGGTCGAGAACAACGGGCCCGAAACGCCTGCCGCCCCCTGCACGAACCCGCCTGCCATGCTGGCGACCGGCGTTGCCATCCGCCCGATCCGGCCGTCCAGCCGAAAGGACGGATTGAACAGCAGCAACGCGAGAAACACCGCCACCACGCTAGCCAGCAGCAGGATCGTCACGTTGTCGTTCGCCGTATCGAGGAACCAGACCCCGGCGACGGTCATGACCGCGGCCGGCAGGATCATGTCGTAGCGCAGCCTGAGGCCGCCTAATTCCCCTTTATGCCGCCAGACCAGCCACGCGTTGGAGACGAGGCCGGGGATCTGCATCACGACAATGGCGTGTTCCGCTCCGAGAAAGCTCGCCATGAAGGGCACCGCGACGAGCGGCAGCCCCATCCCGGTGAGGCCCTTCACGAACGCACCGATGGCGAGGCCGAGCGAGATGATGCTCAGCGAATAGAGGTCGAGCGCGCCTTCCACCGGCGGCGGGCCTGCGGTCCGCTAAGGGATCAGTCGGACAGGCCGTCGGAAACCTTCACGTCCTCGGACTTCAGCTCCAGGCCGGAGGCCGCCGCATGAAGCGACAGGAGGGCCGCGAAGTCCTCTTCGGTATAGCCGTTGCCGATCAGCGACTGCACGATCTCTCTCGCGGTCGCCGTCACCGGCATGGGGACGCCGTTGGCCCGCGCCGCCGACAGCCCGAGATCGAGATCCTTGAGCAGCAACTTCGGCGTGAACGTCACCGAATAATCCAGGTTCACGAGCGACGGCGTCTTATAGCGCGTAAACATCGAGCCCATGACGCTGTTGTTCAGGAAGTCGAGGAACGCATGACGCGGCACGCCCGCCTTTGCGGCGAGCACCGTGATCTCGACCAGGTTCTGGATCACGACGCCGAGCATCACGTTATGGCAGATCTTGATGAAGCGGGAGAGCTCGCCCTCGCCCACGTAGGACGATCCGCGCCCCATCGCAGCAAGGTAAGGCGCGACCTCGTCGTAGGTTTCGCGCGGGCCGGAAACGGCGAACGTCAGTTTGCCGGCCTTGACGACCTTTGCATTCCCGGACACAGGAGCCGCCAGCATCGGCACGCCCATCGCTGCCGCCGCTTCGCGCACCTTGGACGAGGCGTCCTCGTCGACCGACGTGGAATCGACCAGGATCTTCGGTTTGCGGCTCTGCGACAGCACGCCGCCGTCCTCAAGCGTGACCTGCACGAAATCCGACGGCCCGCCGACCATCGTGAACACGATATCGCGGTCTGCGAGGTCGGCCGGGCTGTCGACGACCTTGGCGCCATACTCGGCAAGCGGCTCCGCCTTCGCGCGCGTCCGGTTCCAGACCGAAACGTCCGCGCCGGCCTTGAGCAGACGCTGCGCCATGGCAAAGCCCATCCGGCCCGTGCCGATCCAGCCGATGGTATGTTTGGTGAGATCCGTATCCGCCATGTCGCGCCCTTCCGTTCGTCATTGTTTGGACCGGCCGTTTGTTGATGCCGGTTTCGTTCTGTGCAATCGTTTGCACAACGGACCGGCAATCTAGCGTCTGAGCCTTGGACAAGGCAAGAATTTGCGGCGCCGGCAACGAAGAAGGAGACAGCGCGCGTGAACAGCCCGCGCCCCCGCGTGACCATCCGTGACGTCGCAGAGCGCGTCGGCGTTCATCCGTCGACGGTCTCCCGGGTTCTGAACCCGGCGACGCGCGGCCGGATTACGTCCGAGATAGTGAAGAAGGTCATGTCGGCCGCCGAAGAGATGGGTTACCGCCCCAACCAGACGGCGCAGGGCCTGCGCACCAACCGGTCCAAGACCGTGGGCGTCCTGATACCCGATATCACCAACCCCCTGTTCCCGCCGATCATCCGCGGTATCGAGGATGCGCTCGCGGACGCGGGCTATACCGCCATTCTGGGGAACACCGACAACCTCGCCGACCGCGAACGCGATGCCGTCGCGACCATGCGCGCGCGCCAGGCCGACGGCTTGATACTCGCGACGGCACGCAAGGACGATCCGATCATCGCCGAATGCGTCGCCGACGGGCTGCCGGTCGTCCTGGTGAACCGGTCGTCGGACGTCCCGGGCGTCTCCTGCGTCGTGATC
>JAYQUR010000454.1:0-2404 GCA_038148075.1 Alphaproteobacteria bacterium
CACCGGAACAGCGTCCGCAACCGTATCGGCGATCCCGATATCGAGAAAGGCGGCAAGTTCCGGCTGATCCAGCGGCGTCGCCGGATCGACGGCAGCGAGTTCGACGCGGAAATCGCAACGACGCCCATCCGCTTCAACGGACAGCGCGGCGGGTTCACGATCGTTCGCGACATCTCGGCGTTGGTCGAAAAGGAAAACCAACTGCGCGATAGCGAAGAGATGCTCCGGTCTATGACCGAGAATCTTCGCGGTATGGTTTATCAGCGCGTCAATCATCCCGACGGTCGCGTCGAGTATCCGTACGTCAGCGAAGGGGGCCGGCGTACACATGGGATCAGCCCGGAAGAATTCCAGCGCGGAAAGGGCGGATTGATCCATTCCGAAGACCTCGAGCGTTACAAAACCGTCGTTCAACGCGCTAACGAGACGGCTGATTCCTAAGAAGTCGAAATTCGCATCAAGCACCGGACCGAGGGTATCAAGTGGATGCGGCTGTTCGGAAATCCCATGCGGCGGCCCGACGGTAGCGTGCTCTGGAACATGCTCGGGATCGACATCACGTCCGAGAAACGGGCGGCGGAGGCCTTGGCGGAAAGCGAAGAGAGATTTCGAAATATCGCCTCCAGCGTTCCCGGCATGGTCAACCAGCGCGTTATCCATCCTGACGGCCGCGTCGAATTCACCTACATGAACGACGGGATCCGGAAGCTTCTCGGCGTCGGTCCCGAAACGGTCGAAGCCTCGCCGAACTATATATTCGACATGATCCACCCGGATGACCGGGAGGCGTATAGCGAAAAGCAAAACCGCTCGCTGGCGGAACTCCTGCCGTTCGAACACGAGTTTCGCGTGAAGCATGTAGATGGAAGCTATCGGTGGGTCCGGTCGCTGGGTCGACCGTCCGTCCGCGCGGACGGCGCGATCGGCTGGGACGCGATTGCGATCGACATCACGGGCGCGAAGCGGGCGGAAGTGGATATCCTTGCCGCCAACGAACGCCTGAAGGCGCAGAGAGCGGAGCTCGAAACCGCGAAAAGGCGGGCCGAGCAGGCAGCATCCGCCGCGACCACGGCCATGATGCAGGCGGAAACGGCCAACAACGCGAAATCCGAATTTCTGGCGACGATGAGCCACGAAATCCGGACGCCGTTGAACGGTATCATCGGAATCGCCACGCTACTTTGTCAGTGGGATCTCGATGACCGGCATATCGAGAATGCCCGGATCATCAGCCAGTCGGGCGAGTCTCTTCTCGCGATCATCAACGACATCCTCGATTTCTCGAAGATGGAGGCCGGCAAGCTCGATCTCGAACTCGTCGATACGGAACTCGCAAACATCGTCGACGGTGTCTCCCAGCTTCTCGGCCCGCGCGCCCGGGAGAAAAACGTCGATCTACTCACTTTCGTCGACCCGCGTGTTCCGAGCCTCGTCAGTGCCGATCCCGGGCGCGTGCGACAGATAATGCTGAATCTCGTCGGCAATGCGATCAAGTTCACTGCAGAGGGCGCGGTTGCTGTCGAGGTCGGCGTGCGTCGCCGGAGCGGACGGGATTGCGTCGTCGAGATATCGGTTACCGATACGGGCCTCGGTATCGAAAGCGGTAAGCTGGAGGATCTTTTCAACCGGTTTACTCAGGCGGACTCCTCCACGACCCGGCGTTTCGGCGGAACCGGGCTCGGCCTCGCGATCTGCAAGCAACTCGTGACCCTGATGAACGGCGAGATCGAAGCCGACAGCACGCCGGGAAAGGGCAGTGTCTTTCGCGTGATCCTGCCGCTGGAAATCGTCAAAGAGGAGGATGCGAAGACGGATGCGCTCGTGTCGCAGGCGATGGGCGCACGAGTGCTCGTCATCGACGACATGGCGGTCAACCGGGATGTGTTCCGAAAGCAGATCGAAAGCTGGGGCGGCGTCGTCGACTCCGCCGATCTGCCCCAGGACGGTATCCGGATGGCGGTAGACGCCTGGGAAGCGGATAACCCCTACGACCTGATCCTGATCGACCACATGATGCCCGACATGGACGGCGTCGATGTCGGCCGGAGACTCTACTCGATCTTCGGGGCCAAGGGCGGGCGCCTGGTGCTGACGACCTCCGCGGGCGGCGCCGACCTGCAGGATCTTATCCGGGGGTCGGGTATCTCGATCGCGCTGCTGAAGCCGATCCGTCCCCAGCTTCTGCTAAGCGCGCTCGTCGGCGGCGGGGACGAACGGCCGGAAACCACCCCGGCCGAAATCGTGTCCGGTATCCCCAAACCGATCGGCGAGCCTACGTCCGCCGTAAAGATACTGCTTGCCGAAGACAACATCATCAATCAGCGCGTCGCGCTGGCGATGCTCCGGACGATGGGGCACCGCGTTGAGATTGCAAACAACGGCCAGGAGGCGGTCGATATGGTCT
>JAYQUR010000455.1:0-2390 GCA_038148075.1 Alphaproteobacteria bacterium
GACATGAACAACGTCGAAGCGGAACTTTCAGCGTTGGAGCGCCTGTTCGACCTCGTGGTACCGGGCGGCTCCATCGTGCTCGACGATTACGGGTGGAAAGCATACGAGGAACAGCAGATCGCGGAGGACCGATTCTTCAGCGAACGCGGTCTTCACGTCCTCGAACTGCCTACCGGCCAGGGACTGGTCATAAAATAGCCCCCGGCCTTCGTCGGCCTTCCTAGTAGAGCCCCTCTTCCTTCGCCTGGTCGAGCGCTTCGCGCGCGCTGCGGAACGCATCGACGCCGGCGGGAATGCCGCAATAGACGGTCGCGTGCGCCAACGCCTCGGCGATCTCTTCCTCCGTGCAACCGTTGACGATCGCGCCGCGCGTGTGCGCCTTGAGTTCCTGCATCTTGCCGAGCGCGGTAAGGATGCAGAGGTTCAGAAGGCTGCGCGTCTTGTGATCGAGCGTGTCGTTGGTCCACGCTCCGCCCCAGCAATATTCCGTGACCATCGTCTGGATCTTCGCGGTGAACGGATCCGCTTCCGCCTTTGCGATGTTGGGATCGACGTATTTCGCGCCCAGCACCTTGCGGCGGACGGCAAGGCCGGCTTCGTACAGTTCCTTGTTCCACGGTTCGATCGCCATGATGGCTCTCCCTTTCGATATGTTCAGAATTCGAGTTTGAAGGTCTTCGCCTCAGGCTCGCCCTTGTGATAGCGCTTGCCGCGCCGGTCGTAGTGCACCATGTGCGGCTTGAACCAGTCTTCGGCCGCAAGCCGGGTACGCCATTCGGTAGCGCGCGACGCCGCCACTTCCGCGCTGTCGAGCACCGACAGATCGTCAATGTAATGAAGCGCCATGTGCGAGAACGGGTTCGGGTCGGCGTCTACGATCCGGAACACGCGCCCCATTCGCCACTGCGAACTCTGCAGTAGAAGCGGCAGGTGTTCCTCCTCGTACCAGCGTTCGAACTCGGCCGCACGATCGGCCGGCACCTCGAAAAACACGGCCAGCATCACCGGCCCCGCCATCCCCTCTTCCAGAGACAGGCCATCGCGGACAGCGAAGTGGATTTCGTCGCCGATATAGCGCGTAAAGCCGGTCACCCGCGACAGCATCGCCTTGGTCGGCGCGTCCGGCGTGTATTTGCGGGTGCGGTATTCCTCGTCCGTCAGCGTCGACGGCGCGTCGAGATCGTAGATCGCGAGATAGTGCGGCTCGTCGCCGTCCTTGTAGCGCTGACCCGAGCGAAAACCGGGCACGCCATACACATGGCTGGGCATGTGGTGGTTGTCGTACCAGTCGTTGAACCTGGCCTCATCGCCGTCGGGCGGCGTCATTTCCGAGAAAAGAACGCCGCCGCCCTTGATGCCGCCCCCCTTGCTTCCCGGCGTCATCAGACCCGCTTGCAGGCGGCATCGAGCGCCCGCACCGTCTCCTCGATATCCGTGTCCGTATGGACGGAAGAGACGAACCGGCGGACGTTCGGGAGTACGTAGAGCCCTTCGTGCATTTGCGCCAGATCGAGCGCGCGCGAGGCCGCCTGGTCGGAGTTCATCACGTCGGCATGGTTGGCGGGCGGTTTGTCCATGAACAGGATCTGCCAGAACGACGCCTCGCCGGTCGCGATCGCAGGCTTGCGGTTGCGGTCGAGCACCTCCTGGCAGGCCTTGCACACGTCGTCGGCCTTAGCGTGCAGGTCCTTGTAGTAACCGGGCTTGCGCAGTTCCGCGAGGGTCGCCAGGCCGGCCACGGCGGCCACGGGATTTCCGTGCAGCGTGCCGTTGACGTAGGAGTAGTTCGACTGCCCGCGATTGCGCGGGTTCATCAGGTCCATAAGCTCCGCGCGGCCGCCGACGCAGCCGAGCGGCCCGCCGCCGCCGACGATCTTGCCATAGCTGGCGAGGTCGGGCAGGACGCCGAAATATTCCTGCGCGCCGCCGAGCGCGAGGCGGAAACCGGTCACGACCTCGTCGAAGATCAGCAGCACATCATTGTCGTCGCAGATCTTGCGCAGACCGGGCAGGAAATCCTCTTTCGGGAAGATCACCCGCTGGACGGGCTCGACGATGATGGCGGCAAGATCGTCCCGGTTCTCCTCGACGATGCGCCGCGCGGTATCGAGATCGTTGTAGGGCGCGACGAGAACGTTCTCGATCATGTTGGCCGGCAGACCGCCCGTTTCGGGACGGCCCTGCGGATAGTTCGACAGCGCCGTCGGGGTCACGCTGTAGGCCGAATAGTCGTGGTTGCCGTGGTAGGCGCCTTCGAACTTCAGGATCTTGCTGCGGCCGGTCGCGGCGCGGGCTGTGCGCATGGCGTACGCCGTCGCCTCGGAGCCGGTCGTGGTGAACGCGACCCGGTCGGCGCAGGGAATGACTTCCTTCAGCTCCCGGGCGAGCAT
>JAYQUR010000456.1:0-2386 GCA_038148075.1 Alphaproteobacteria bacterium
CACGATTCGTCCAGCCGAGCGGATCTGTCCGGCGCGCATCTGGAAGACGCCGATTTTACCAACGCAAAGATGGATTACGCCGATCTGTCCGGCGCAATCCTCATCGAAGCGAATTTCTCGAACGCCAAGATGCCCTCGGTGGACCTGACGGACGCAGACCTGACCGGCGCAAATCTCACGAACGCAAAGCTGAAGGGTGCAATCCTGACCGGCGCGAAGCTCAAAGGCGCGCAACTCCGCGGCGCTCAGCTGATGGCAGCCGACATGCGCGGCGTCGATCTCGATGGCGTCGACCTGAAGGACGCGATCATGCAAGACGTCCGACTGGACCCCATCGTCGAGAAGCCGACGGGGGAGATCGCGGATATTTTCGAGGATCACGAGGTCTGGCTCAAATCGGGCGGCAAACTGGGCAACCGCGCCGTCCTCTCCGACGCCGACCTGCGCGAGCTCGACCTGAGCGATATCGATTTCAGCGCCGCGGAACTGACCCGCGTCGACCTGCGCCGGTCGCGGCTGCGCAATTGCCGCCTCGCGAACTGCGATATGACAGGCGCGAGGCTTCACCAGGCCGACCTGTCCGGCGCCGACATGCGCGGCGCCAAGCTGATCGACGCCGCGCTGCCGGAAGCGAACCTGCGACGCGCAGACCTGTCCGCGCTCGTGCTCCGCGACAAGGACGGCAAGGAAACGGGCGTGATCATCAAGACCGACCTGACGGGCGCCGATCTGTCAGGTGCGGCGCTGACCGAAGCCCATCTCCGCCAGACCGTCGTTGACGGCGCAAACTTCCGGCGCGCTTCCCTGATCCGGGCCGATCTCCGCGAATGCAACATCGCGGCGGCCCAGATCGACGGCGCGATTCTCGACGGGTCGCTCCGCTAACGCCGCGTCAACCGCCGCCGCTCGCCAGAATGTCCGCCATCCAGTCGGCGGACTGCAACCGGTACCGATAGGTCCTGTTGTTGGCCACGTGACCGGCGTCTTCGAGGGCGAGAAACTCGACCGGGCCCGACGCACCCTCGGCGATGCGCCGCGCGTGATCCCACGGGATGACGCGATCGAGCTTGCCGGCGACGACAAACATCGGGCACCGGATGTCGGCCACCACGCCCTTCAGGGAAAGGGTCGCCGCTTTCTCCCTCGCCTCATCCGCCGTTGCGCTGTGCGACCGCGCGATAAAGGCCGCCCGCGTGAGATCCGGCAAGGTCTCCCACGCCTCCGACCAGTCGAACGGCCCGGTCAACGAGATACACCCCCTGATCCGGTCGTGAAACGCCGCGGCGCGCGGCGCATAGTATCCGCCGAGACTGACGCCCCAGATGCCGATGCGGCCCGCATCGAGATCGGCGCGCCGGTCGATCCAGTCCAGCACTGCCGCGACCGGCGTTTCGAAATCGCCGCGAATGGGAAGATCGTACTCGGCCTCCCCCTGACCGGGCCCGTCGAAAGCAAGGGCCGCGATACCGCGCTCGAGGAACGGCCGCGCGTAGGCGTCCATCTCCTCCTTGGTCGAATCGAGGCCGACGCACATGATCAATACGGGCGGGCGTTCTACGCCGTCGGGCTTTCGCAGGTTCGCCTTGAGGGTCGTGCCCTGGTAGGAGATCTCGACCCGTTCGCCCGCCGGACGCATATGGGGCAACGCCGTCCGGTGACAGTCGACGGCTTTTGCATGCGCATCCCGCATTTGCGGAACGTCGTGCACGAACAGAAACTTTCCGAAATGATAGCAGACTGCGGCAGTTGTCAGATGCTCGGCAGCCGACAGCGCGCGACCCGCGGCGAGAGCGTTCCGCCCCATTTCTTCGTGAACAGCCGCGCGATCGCACCAGGCGCGGCACCAGTCGTCCCACGACGCGATTTGGGCCGTCACTTCCTGGAAATCCGTCAGCGGCACGCCGTTCGCCACGAAACGCGGCGCCCAGTGCTGCAGAGCCGCGCTGACCGTTGAATCGCTCATCGTATCTTCCAGGGCCGCTTCCGTCTGGCCCCTACCCGTCTGATTAGAAGGTCGCGTACGGAAGGACAAGCGACCGGGCGGATGATATGTAAACTGCTTGGAACTCCGTTAGCGACGTCTGATGCAACACCCGGCTGGAGTCGAGGCATGATCACGGAAATCGTCACGTTCAACCGACCGCCCGATATGGACCGCGAGACCATGATCGAGGATGCGGCAAGCACATTCGAGCGATGGACGGATTTCCCCGGTCTGATCCGCAAGATGTTCGTCCGCGACCGCGACAGTCTGCGAACGATGGGTATCTACCTGTGGGAATCGCTCGCCGATGCCGACAAGGGGCACGACGCGGCATGGCTGGAGCGCGCCGAAGCGCACTGGGGCAATCGTCCCACGCTTGAACGGTTCGACTGTTTCACGATC
>JAYQUR010000457.1:0-2386 GCA_038148075.1 Alphaproteobacteria bacterium
TCCGCGAAGGCGGCCGCACCGTCGGCGCAGGCGTCGTCGCCGGTATCACAGAGTAGGCGACTGACGCGCGGAAGCAGCGTTTAGGAGTGTAGCTCAACTGGCAGAGCACCGGTCTCCAAAACCGGGGGTTGGGGGTTCGAGTCCCTCCACTCCTGCCAGCGCGGTCCGCCTGGCGACGGGCGGACACTCTGGCGGGACGGCATCTGGCGGGAAGGCAAAGGCTTAAAGATACCCATGGCTAAAACGAACCCGATGGAATTCGTCCAGCAGGTAAGGCGCGAGGTGGCTAAGGTCACTTGGCCGTCGAGGCGCGAGACGATGGTGACGACCATGATGGTCTTCGTCTTCGTCACCATATCCGCTGTGTTCTTCCTGGTGGTCGACCAGCTGCTGTCGGTCGGCGTTAAGGCCATTCTGGGTCTCGGAGGTTAAATATGGCGGCGCGCTGGTACGTGGTCCACGTCTATTCCGGTTTCGAGGGCAAGGTCGCCCAGTCGATCCGGGAGCAGGCGCAGCAAACCGGGCTCGACGACGATATCGAGGAAGTCCTCGTTCCGATGGAAGAGGTCGTCCAGATGCGCCGTGGCGCCAAGGTCGCCGCCGAGCGCAAGTTCTTCCCCGGCTACGTGCTGGTGAAGATGGATATGACGGACGAGGCGTGGCACCTCGTCAAGGATACGCCGAAGGTGACCGGCTTCCTCGGTGCCGGCAACAAGCCGTCGCCGATCAGCGAGGCCGAGGCGATGCGGATCCTGCACCAGGTGCAGGAAGGCGTCGAGCGGCCGAAGCCGTCGATCACGTTCGAGATCGGCGAGCAGGTGCGCGTTTCTGACGGTCCTTTCACCTCGTTCAATGCGCTGGTGGAAGACGTCGACGAGGAACGCGCGCGGCTCAAGGTCGCGGTTTCCATCTTCGGCCGGTCGACGCCGGTCGAACTGGAATACTCGCAGGTGGAGAAGCTCTGAGCCCCGGGGGCAAGTACCGGAGGGGCAATCGATGCGTCGCGGATTGCGGCGCGAACAGTGCGGGAGGTCCGCCATGACCGTACCGCGCCCTTACAGACGTGAGGAATAATGGCGAAGAAAATTCAAGGTTACATCAAGCTGCAGGTCCCGGCGGGCCAGGCGAATCCGTCTCCGCCGATCGGTCCGGCGCTCGGCCAGGCCGGCGTGAACATCATGGAGTTCTGCAAGGCGTTCAACGCGGCGACGCAGGGCGGCGAGCAGGGCGTTCCGATCCCGACCGTAATCACGGTGTTCGCCGACAAGTCGTTCGCTTTCGAGATGAAGTCGGCGCCCGCGTCGTACTACATCAAGAAGGCGGCGAAGCTGAACAAGGGCGCCAAGGCCCCGGGCAGCGAAACGGTGGGTAGGGTCACCGTCGCGCAGCTCAAGGAGATCGCCGAAGCGAAGATGCAGGACCTCAACGCCAACGACGTCGACGCCGCCATCAAGATCCTCGCGGGTTCCGCGCGGTCGATGGGCGTCCAGGTGCAGGAGTAGGAACGATGGCGAAAAAGGGAAAACGCCTCTCCGGCGCATACGAAGGAATCGATCGCGACGCATTCTACGGTCTCGACGATGCCGTGAAGATGCTCAAGGATAACGCCAAGGCCAAGTTCGACGAGACGATCGAACTGTCGATGAACCTCGGCGTCGATCCGCGCCACGCCGACCAGATGGTCCGCGGCGTCGTGTCGTTGCCCAAGGGCACCGGCAAGGCGGTTCGCGTCGCCGTGTTCGCCAAGGGCGACAAGGCCGACGAAGCGCAGGCCGCCGGTGCCGACGTCGTCGGCGCCGACGACCTCGCGGCTAGGGTGGAGGCGGGGCAGATCGATTTCGAGCGCGTTATCGCAACCCCGGACATGATGCCGGTGGTCGGCAAGCTCGGTAAGGTACTCGGCCCCAAGGGGCTGATGCCCAACCCGAAGCTCGGCACGGTGACGCCGGACGTCGCCAAGGCCGTTCAGGACGCCAAGGGCGGCCAGGTCGAGTACCGCGTCGAGAAGGCCGGCATCATCCATGTCGGCGTCGGCAAGGCGAGCTTCTCGGAGGGCGACATCGCCGAGAACATTTGCACGCTGGTCGATGCGGTGAACAAGGCGAAGCCGTCGGGCGCGAAAGGCACGTACATCAAGAAGATTTCGGTGTCCTCGACGATGGGCCCCGGGATCAAGCTGGATATCGGTCCGCTTCTCGAGCGGATCAGCGCCGGCTGATACGGAATTCCGCCGCGGGGCGACAGCGCCGCGGCGGTAGGAGCCGTTCCGGTCCGTCGAACGGGCCGAAACGGTTCAAACCTGTCCAAGACTGCAGGTCCGCCAACGGCAATTAGCCGCTGACGAGTAAAGGCGAACCGCCTGCACAGACGGGGGTACAGGCAATTG
>JAYQUR010000458.1:0-2380 GCA_038148075.1 Alphaproteobacteria bacterium
TTCTAACAAGGACCGCAAGGGCTGTAACCCATTTGCTTAGGTTCCGAAGTAAAGTAGGGTCGACATCGAAAATCACCCGGAAGAAGCCTTCTTGAACGTTCCAGACACCGCCCCGGCCGAAACGAATCCCCGCGGCTGGCTCATCGTTTTCGCCCTGTTCCTGATGCTGAGCATCATTATCACGGCCCGAAACAGCCTCGGGCTGATGATGCCGTTCTGGAAGGAGGACCTCGGCTGGTCGGCGAAATTCGTTTCGACCGCGAGCGCCACGATGATGGTCACGATGGCGATCGTCGCCCCGGTCGTGGGTTCGGTGCTCGACCGGTTCGGCTCCCGGATTATCTATGCCTGCGGCATGTCTGCCATCGGGACGATTTTGATCCTGTGCAGTTTCATGACCGAGCCGTGGCAGTTGATTGCCCTTTTCAGCATCGCCGGCGGCGTAGCCTTCGCTGCGATGGCGCCCTCGCTTGTTTCGACGACGGTAGCGCATCACTTCCGCGACCGGCTCGGCCTCGCAACCAGTATCGCGACATCCGGCAGCACCGGCGGTCAGTTCGCTCTCATGCCCCTTCTCGCAGTGCTCGTCACGCAGTTGGGATGGCGGCAGAGTTTCGCGCTCACGGGCATCGCCGTGTTCGCAATGGCTGTCGCCGTATTCCTGCTCATCGGGCGCGAGGCGCCGCGAAAGCGACCCGAGCGTGGCGCCGGCGGAGTCACATCTCTCGCCGCGACGCTTAGGATGCTGTCGGGCAACGCGACGTTCTGGCTGCTGGGGCTCGGCTTCTTCATCTGCGGCTTCACGACGGCTGGCGTGATCAAGCTCCACATGATCCCTTACGCCGTCAGTTGCGGCTTCACGCCGGTTCAGAGCGCATCGGCCTACGGCGTTCTTTCGCTAACCAGCCTGATCGGCATGATCGGATACGGCTGGCTGGCGGATCGTTTCAATCGGCCGCTTCTGCTCGCAAGCTGCTATTTCGTCCGCGCGCTGACATTCATCCTGCTGATGTACGTCGCGGGGAACACGCCGCTTCTCTACATTTTTGCCATCCTGTTCGGGGTATTCGACTACGCGACGTTTCCGATCGTCGCCAGTCTCGTCGCGACCCATATCGGCCGCCACATCATGGGGCTGACAATGGGCCTCATTTTCGCGCTTCACTCGTTCGGCGGTGCGTTGGGCGCGTTCATGGGCGGTTGGCTGTTCGACATCTTCGCCCAGTACGACTGGGTGTGGATCGTGTCGGTCATTCTTGCGACCGTCGCCGGAATCCTGACGGTCATGATCAGGGAGAATCGCGGCACGCCGCCACTGCAGGTTGGCGCGACCGCATAACGACCACACCTTCATCGGCCCATCGATGCCGCGCCCGAAAAGAAACGTCAGCGCGCCGGATGGACGGAAGGCGCGTCCGCATCGTCTTCGCGCCGGCCGCATATCGCGACCGTGCAGGCAGCGACGACGATCATCGCAGAGACCCACCAGGTCTGCCACGAGCCGAAACTGACCAGAAACACCAGCAACGTGGAGCAAAGTGCCGCAGATGCGGTCGCCTGCGCCGTCACGTCCGCGGCACGGCGCCGGATCGTCTCCGCGATATAGACCAGGAACGCGGCGCCCAACAACGCACCGACAACGCCGAGCTCAAGCCATACCTGAAGGACGCCGTTGTGCGGATGCAGCGGCAGGACCGCTTCGCCGACAATACGCCTCTTGCCGCCGGGGATGACCCTCGACGCATCGAATCCCCATCCAAGAATCGGCCGTTCGCGAATCTTGTCTGCAGTGAACTCCCAGATCTGGAGCCGGTGGAGCGCCGAATTCGGAAGAGAGAGCGCCTTCGCGGTCGTCTCCGGCGGCGGCAGGCTGCGTACGACGAACGGAAACGACAGAAACGCCACGGCGACGAGAACGCTGAGCCCCAGCCCGGCATGTCTCGGGACGACCCGAACCAAAGCGAACGTCCCCGCGCCGACCGCGATGGCGACGAATGCCGCCTCGGACAGAAAGTTGAGCAACAAGCCGATGGCCACCGCGAGTGCCACGACGCCCCACAGCATCCCCCGCCGAACGATCCTGTCGACGGCGGCCCAGAAAAGCAGCGAACAGACGATCAACCCCCTGCCGAAATAGTTGAGAAACTGGTTCTCGTCGAAGGGGGGTCTGCCCAGCGTTATCAGGATCCCTCCCGCCGCGAACTCTGCGACGACAATCGCGCCGGCAAGCGCGAGGCCCGCGAGCAGGCAGCGCGACACGCTGTTTCGTTCTTCGGCGCCAAGCGATCGTGACGCGCCGACAATCAGGACGCCGCAAATCAACGTCGGAATCAGCTTTACGAAGTTGCGCTGCGAAACGGACGGATCGAACGACCAGAGC
>JAYQUR010000459.1:0-2374 GCA_038148075.1 Alphaproteobacteria bacterium
GCTCGGGATGTACCTGCCGGCCTTTTTCACAGGACATCTGATCCAGCGTTTCGGCGTCCACAACATCCTGACGGCGGGCGCTGTGCTGTTGGGAACCTGCATCGCGATCAATCTTTCCGGCATAACGTTCCTCAATTTCCTGTCGGCGCTCGTTCTCGTCGGCGTCGGGTGGAATTTCCTGTTTACCGGCGGAACGATGCTGCTGACCGAGACCTATGCGCCGGAGGAAAAAGCGAAGGTTCAGGGCCTCAACGACTTCTTTATCTGGGGCACTATTTCCATCGGCGCCGTTACGTCCGGCGCCGTTCAGCACACGCTCGGCTGGGAAGCCGTCAATCTCGTCATGGCGCCGCTCGTCGTCGTCGTGTTCGCGGTTACGATCTGGCTCCGGATTTCGGCGCGCCGGGCCGCGGCAACGCAGCAGGCGGCCTGATCGTCGGACAGGCGCGCCTCTTGAGGCGTCGGCGAAGGAAGCGTTGCGATTCCGTTAGCGGGATTGCCTTGCAGGCACAGTTCTGGCATGTTCCGCGCGTTTTCGCGGGTCCCCGGGGCTGTCAGCGCGCCTTGCGCTGTCTGAGGGACCCCCCCAAGTCCCTGACAAAACAAGGATTTTACAGATGTCTACAGCTTATTGGGTCGTGATCGCCTGTGGCGTGCTTGCGATCCTCTACGGGCTTTACGCAAGCCGGTCGGTTCTATCGGTGTCGGCAGGCAACGAGCGGATGCAGGAGATTGCGGGCGCCATCCAGGAAGGCGCGGCGGCATATCTCAACCGGCAGTACATGACCATCGCGATCGTCGGCATCGTGGTCGGAATCGTACTGTTGCTTTTGCTGGGCATCTATCCGGCGATCGGCTTCGTCATCGGTGCGGTCCTTTCCGGCGTTGCCGGCTATATCGGCATGAACATTTCGGTGCGGGCGAATGTCCGCACGGCCGATGCGGCGCGTACCGGCGGTCTCCAGCCGGCGTTGACGGTGGCCTTCAAGGCCGGCGCCGTTACCGGCATGCTGGTCGTCGGCCTCGGCCTTCTCGGCGTCGCGATCTACTACCTCATCCTTCGCAGCGTCTACGACCCCGCGACCGACGCCGGGCTTCGCCATATCCTCGAAGCGCTCGTGGCGCTCGGTTTCGGCGCGTCGCTCATCTCGATCTTTGCGCGTCTCGGCGGCGGCATCTTCACCAAGGGTGCGGACGTCGGCGCGGACGTGGTCGGCAAGATCGAGGCGGGCATCCCCGAGGACGACCCCCGTAACGCCGCGGTGATCGCGGACAACGTGGGCGACAATGTCGGCGATTGCGCCGGCATGGCGGCCGACCTGTTCGAGACCTACGCCGTGACCGTCGTCGCGACGATGCTGGTGGGCGCCGTGTTCTTCGCGGGCGACGTTCGCGACACGATGCTGCTGCTTCCGCTTCTGATCGGCGCGGTCTGCATTATCGGCTCCGTCATCGGCACGTTCTTCGTCCGGCTCGGCGGTTCGAACAACATCATGGCGGCGCTCTACAAGGGGTTCGTCGCGTCGGCGGTGATCTCCGCAATCCTGATCGCGGTCGCCGTCTACATGATTTTCGGAAGCTTCTCCGCCGAAATCCAGATGACCAACGGTTCGATCCAGGCGCGGCACCTGCTTTATTGCGGTCTGGTCGGGCTTGTCGTCACCGGCCTGATCGTGTGGATCACGGAGTACTACACCGGTACCGAGTATCGCCCGGTTCGGAGCGTCGCCAAGGCGTCCGAGACCGGTCATGCGACGAACGTCATCCAGGGCCTCGCGGTCTCGATGGAAGCGACAGCGGCGCCCGTGGTCGTGATCGCGGCGGGTATCCTCGTCGCGTATTTCGCGGCCGGCCTCTACGGCATCGCCATCGCGGCGACCACGATGCTGGCGCTTGCTGGCATGGTTGTCGCGCTCGACGCCTACGGCCCGGTGACGGACAACGCGGGCGGCATCGCCGAGATGGCGGAACTGCCGGAAGAGGTCCGGAACTACACCGACGCGCTCGACGCGGTCGGCAACACGACCAAGGCCGTCACCAAGGGCTACGCGATCGGTTCCGCCGGTCTCGCGGCGCTGGTGCTGTTCGCGGCCTATACCGAGGACATGAAGCATTACGTCCCCGAGGTCGCGGCGCAGGTGAAGTTCAGCCTGCAGGACCCTTATGTCGTCGTCGGCCTGTTCATCGGCGGCCTGCTGCCGTATCTGTTCGGTTCGCTCAGCATGATGGCGGTCGGCCGGTCTGCGGCCGCAGTCGTCGTCGAAGTGCGCCGTCAGTTCCGGGAGATTCCGGGCATTATGGAAGGGACAGCGCGTCCCGAATACGGCCGCGCGGTCGACCTGCTGACCAAGGCAGCGATCAAGGAAATGATCGT
>JAYQUR010000460.1:0-2370 GCA_038148075.1 Alphaproteobacteria bacterium
GTTCTACAAAGAGGGGCTCTTCGACGGGCGGCTCGGGACGCATCCGTCGGGCAAGCACCCCGTCAAGTCGTGGCTGACCGATCAAGGCCTCGACGACCTGATCAAGTACGCGCCGGCGGCGTCGCCGAGCCCGGTGGTGTTCCAGCTCGTCCTGTTCTACGAACAGCGGATGCAGGGCGTGCTGGGGAGTGCGGCCGGGTCGGGTGGCGGACTGCCGGATGCGGTCGGGCCGACGGCGACGGCGAACATGAACGCGCGCAGCGAGGCGGAGGGACAGCAGGGGCAGTACCTCGAGCTGCGGGCGGCCGCGAAGCAGGAAGTGTTGCAGGAGGGCGTGCGGCTCTTTGCGAAGCACGCCGACATCCGGCGCGCGATCTCGATGGGCGGGCCGTTTGCGGACGGCGCCGTGCTGCAGCTCGACAAGTCGATGCTGCCCGAGAGGTTCGCGCTCGAGGTGAAGAAAGATTCGTGGTGGCCGCGCGATCGCGGTCAGCAGCAGCAGGCCGAGATGTTGCGGCACCAGATGCTCGGTGCGGCGAACCAGACGTCGATGATGGTGCGCGGCGAGCCGCTCGACGTGCTCGAGGAGCGCTACATCAACGACCTGTGCGGGTCGGAGATCGGAGCGAACCTGACACAGATCGGCGCCGAGCTCGCCGTGCGGGAGTGGCGGAAGGCCAAGGGCTTCATCGGCCGCGTGTTGGGCGGACAGCCGACGCCGTCAGACCTTCAGTTCGTCGATCAGGCGCGGCAGCAGATGATTGCCGAAGCCATGGCCGAGATTGAGCAGGCCGCGATGATGTCGACGATCGAGAGTCTGGGGGCCGGGCCGATGGGAGCGCCGGGCCGAATGCCGCCGCCGATGGCCGAGCCCGGGATGATGCCGGGGGCGGAGATGATGGGCGCGGATCCGGCGATGGATCCGACGGCGGACGGTGCTGTCGGACCGATGGGCGATCCGATGGCCTCGGGAATGCCGGCGGGCCCGATGGGTCAGATGATGCCGGCGGCGTCGATGCCTCCGATGGCTCCCGCGCCGATGCAGGTGCCGGAACCGCCGCTCGAGGAAGTGGTGCTTGCGGCGGCCGAGCTCGCGGTGCCGATCCGTCCGGGATTGACGCCGGCGGCGAAGTCGATCGCGGGGCAGTTGCGCTACGAGGCGCTGAAGCCCGCGGCGCGCGAGCTGCCCGACGTGTACCTGGAATGGCTCGATCGACGGGCGCAGTCGTACGACGCGCTCGCGCGGGAACGGAAAGCGATGGAGATGGGCGCGGCCGGTGGACCGGGTGCGCTCGGCGCTCCGGGTGGCCCCGAAATGAACGGGACTGGAAGCCCCATCGGCGACGCCCTACAAACCAGACTGGCGGCCATCCAGTCGGGAACGGCGGACAGCCTGGGGCTCCCTTCAGGCCCTTCGCCGGCGCCCGCACAACCGGCCGCAGTAGAGGAACGGTATGGATAACCTCAACGAGACGACGGACACGACGACCGGGGCACCGGCCGCCGAGCCCGTAGCGGAAACGGTCGCGACGGAAACGACGACGCCCGACGTGGCGGCGCCGGCAGCGGAACCGGAGGCCTCGGCCTCTGAACCCGAAGCCGGGCAGCCCGAGACGGCGCCGGTCGCCGACGTTGCGGTCGTGCTGCCAGAAGAAGTCCAGGCGCAGCTTTCCGAGCTCAGCTCGGAGCGCGAAGCCTGGGGCCCGCACTGGGAGATCCGCGACCTCGCGCGTAAGGCGATGGGCGCCTTCCTCACGGAAGACGCCGACGTCACGCTCGAGGCGCTCGCCGAGGCATCCGGACCGCGTGCGTATCAACTCGTTCACAACATCCTGGAGGCCAACGCCGCGAAGCACGTGGCGGATGCGCATGGGATTTCATCTCGTGAGTTGGAACGGCGGCTCGGAACGCCGGAGGAAATCCAGTTGTCGCGTGCGGTCGAGCGCGCGATGGATGCGATGCCCGACGAGCAGGCCGAGGAGGTGCGCGCTGTCTACGCACAGAACGCGACCCTGCGAAAGCAGCTCGCCGACGCGCAAGGCATCGCGAAGGAGGCGCGGGGGCAGATCGAGAGCTTTTCGGAGCAGACGGCCGTCAACCAGTTCGTGAGCGATTTCGCGACCTGGCAGGGGCAGGTGCTGTCGGAGCTCGTCGAGTCGGTACCCGTCGCGGCACGTAACTCGGTGCTGACGGTGACGCGGGAGAACTTCCGTCACGACCCGACTGCGGCGAAAGCCGTGGCGGCGTACTCGAACGCGATCATGCGCGGCGAGAACCCGAGGGTGGTGAACGCGACGTACTTGCCGCCCGTGCTCGAGGCACTGCGGAACGTGATGCGTGACGAGCTTGTCACCGTGCGCGGCTTTACGC
>JAYQUR010000461.1:0-2350 GCA_038148075.1 Alphaproteobacteria bacterium
ACGGACACTGGTCCGAACTCGGGCACCAACTGGCCGCCCGCGAAATTTCCGCTTGGCTGCGCACCGCCTTCCCGGAACGCATTCTGCTGCCGCGACAGGCGCAGCAATTGATTGACGGGACATCCCCGGCACGGTAACCGGCATGCCATGCCCCCTGCCTGAATTCGACAAGAGTTAAATGAACAAAATCGACGAGCTGACCCAGAAACATCGGAATGACCCGACTTCCTACGCCCGCGCCTACATCGATTATCTTTCGGATTGCCTCGCGGGCGTCGATACCTCAGAAATCGGGAAGTTCGCAGAATTACTCCTCAAGGCACGCGAAAACGGCGCGGCGGTCTTTTTCATCGGCAATGGCGGATCGGCGGCCACCGCATCCCATTTCGCAAACGACATTTCGATCGGGACGCGCACTGGCGACCGAAAGCCGTTTCGGGCGATCAGCCTAACCGACAATGTCGCCATCATGACCGCCCTCGCCAATGACGAAGGCTACGACCGCATGTTCGTAGACCAGCTGAAAGTACAGATGCGAGATGGCGATTCCCTCGTTGCGATCTCGGCGTCGGGAAATTCGCCCAACGTAATCGCCGCCGTCGAGTACGCGAGATCGCGGGGCGCAACCATCGTCGGCCTTACCGGGTTCAACGGCGGGAAGCTGCGGGCATTGTCCGATATCTCGCTGCACCTCGCCACAGCGAAGGGCGAATACGGGCCGGTGGAAGACGCTCATATGATTTTCGACCACCTGATCGGCAGCTATCTGATCGCCGCGGTGAAGAGCGAAGCCGCGAAGGGTTGATCCGGTGCGCGGCGTCATTTTCGACCTCGACGGAACCCTGATCGACAGCATCCCCGACGTCGTCGGTTCGTTGAATGCCGTTCTCCGCAGCGCGGGACGCCGCGAAATCTCCGTCGCGGAAGGCCGGTTGATGGTGGGCGGCGGTGCGGAGCCGCTCCTCGACCGCGCCTTTCGGGCCACAGGCGATCCGGCAAACGGGGCCGAAATCGGGGCGGGAGTCGCCGCATTTCTCGAGGAATACAAGTCGCGCCCCGCACTGGAAACGACGATCTACCCCGGCGCGGAAGCCGCCCTCGATGAGCTCGCGTCGGCAGGATACGCACTCGGCATCTGCACCAACAAGCCCCATCAAATGGCATTGACCGTTCTCGACGCGCTGAATCTGACGGACCGGTTCGCATGCAGCATCGGCAAGGGCGCGTTCGATTATCACAAGCCCGATCGGCGCCACTACGACGCGGTCGCCACCGGAATGGGGATCGAGGCCCGGGAGACCGTCTATATCGGCGACAGTTCGACGGATGTGGAAACGGCGCGCGCCGCGAACGTTCCTGTCGTCGTCGTCACGTTCGGCTACAACGCCGCTCCCGTGGAGACGCTCGGTGCCGACCGGCTCATCGACTCTTTTTCGGAGCTCTCCGCCGCGATCGGTTCGATAACCGAGGCCACTCTCCCGCAACCGTCGGGAGGCGGCCGATGACACGCGTCGCCGTTCCTTCCATCTCGTTCTGCCAGACGGAAACGCTTCGGCGAGAATTGCTCCAACGGTATCCCGACACCCGTTTCAATGAAGCCCAACGTCGTATGTCTGACGACGAACTGGTCGAATTCCTGTCGGATCGAGACGCGGCGATCATGGGCCTAGAAAACCTGACGGCCGAGATGCTCGACCGTCTGCCCGACCTCAAGGTAATCGCCAGGATGGGGGTCGGGCTGGACAACGTGGATCCGGCGATGCTTCGAGATCGCGGTATTCGGATCGGCTGGAGAGGAGGCGTAAACAAGCAGTCCGTTGCCGAACTGATGATCGCGTTTTCGGTCTGCGCGCTGCGCCATGTGGGCCCGCTTTACGCGGAGATGCGGGCAGGAACGCGGCCACGGCATCAAATGGGCCGCCATCTCGGGGGCCGGGTCGTGGGACTGCACGGTTGCGGCCATGTGGGCAAGGAGGTCGTCCGGCTGTTGCAACCGTGGAACTGCAGGATCATCGCCTGCGACATTCGCGATTTCGGCGACTTCTACGGCGAATACGGCGTCGAAAAGGTTTCGATGGACGAACTCGTCGGCCGCGCGGAAGTTCTCTCTCTGCACCTGCCCCTCAACGAAACGACACGCGGTCTGTACTCCGGGGACGTATTGGATGCGATGCGAGGCGATGCGGTCCTGATCAATACGTGCCGGGGCGGCATCGTGGACGAGGTGGCGCTGAAAGAGCGGTTGCTGGACGGCCGGCTCGCCGCCGCCTGTTTCGACGTTTTTGCCATCGAGCCGCCGGTCGACGACGCATTACTGAACGCACCCAACTTTCTGTGCACGCCGCACATC
>JAYQUR010000462.1:0-2325 GCA_038148075.1 Alphaproteobacteria bacterium
TCGCAACGTCTTCGTCCTCGGCACCTGCCAGATGCTGTTCGGAACGGGGCGCGGCCTGTTCATGGTCACCTCGCCCGCCGTCGCACTGGGCATCGCGCCGCATCCGGCGCTGGCGACCCTGCCGACCGCGCTGATCGTCGTAGGCACGGCTATCGCCGCGATGCCGGCTTCGCTCTTCATGCGGCGCGTCGGCCGAAAGACGGGGTTTCTCGCCGGCACGCTGCTTGCTATCGCCAGCGGTGCCGCCGCCACCGGCGCTGTTTACTGGCAGGAATTCTGGCTGCTCGCCGCAGGCGGGCTGCTGTTCGGGCTGTTTTCGGGTTTCGCGCAGCTTTACCGTTTCGCTGTCGCGGACGTCGCACCCGACCATTTCCGCGCGAAAGCGATTTCGCTTGTCCTCGCCGGCGGGGTCTTCGCGGGGCTCGCCGGGCCCAATCTCGCGATCTGGGGCCGGCAGCTCATCGAGAACCAGCTGTACGCCGGCGCTTTCCTGTTCATGGTGGCGACCGCCCTGCTCGCGGCATTGGTGCTGATGTTCCTCGACATTCCGAACCTGACCAAGGAGCAGCGCGAAGGCCCGCAACGGCCTATCGCCGAAATCGTCAAACAGCCGGTGTTCATCGCCGCGTCGATTTCGGCGACCGTCGCGCAGGCCGTCATGAATTTCCTGATGACGGCGACGCCGATCGCCATGATCGCCCAGTGCGGCCACAGCTTCAACGCCACCGCGGATGTCATCGCCTGGCACGTCGTCGCGATGTTTGCCCCGGGTTTCTTTACCGGCCATCTCGTCCGCCGTTTCGGCGAGATCAGGATGATCCTTGCCGGCCTTTCGCTGGAGGCGCTCTGCATCGCCATCGCGCTATCCGGCGTCGATGTCGCCCATTTCTGGGTCGCCATGTTCCTGCTGGGCGTCGGCTGGAACTTCACCTTCACCGCCGCAACGACGCTGATGACGACGGCCTACACGCCCGCGGAGCGCGCAAAAACCCAGGGCATGATGAACCAGATCATCTACACGGTCGTCGCCTGCGGGTCGCTCTCCTCCGGTGCGCTGGTCCATTTTTTCGGCTGGAACTGGGTAAATATCGGCGCCGTGCCCCTCCTGGTCGTCTCGACGGCTGTGACGCTGTGGTACGCGGCAAGCGTCCGAAAGGCGGCTGCAGCCTGACCGTCACCCCGTTCGAGCTTGCGTGAGACGCGAAAATGATGAACCCTGTGTGCATAACGATAAGCCAAACGCTCGCAAAACAGGGAGTACCACCATGAAAAGACGTTTCATGCCGGTCGTCGCGACCGCGCTCGCAACCGTCCTGCTGGCCGTGCCCGCCGTGCAGGCCAAGGAAGTGAACCTCAAGGGCATCTCCGCCTGGCCGAAGAATTTCCCGCTGACCGGCGATTTCCTTCGCTTCATCGAGATGGCGAACGAGCGCGGCAAGGGCATGTTCAAGATCACCCACATCGGCGGCCCGGAAATCGCCAAGGCGCCGGCCCAGTCGAAGGGCTTCAAGACGGGTCTCTACGACTTCATGTTCACAGCCGCGAGCTATCACCGCGGCGTCGTGCCCGAAGTCGACGCCCTGTCGGCGACGCAGCTTCGCCCCTGGGAAGCCCGCAAGAACGGCGCCATGGCGGCGCTCGACGCGGCGATCACCAAGCGGATCGACGGCATCCTCCTCGCCCAGACCTCGACCAGCGTGTCGTTCGTGCTTTATCTCAGCCGCGAGCCCAAGCGGACGGCCGACGGCATGGTCTCGCTCGAAGGCTTCAAGATGCGTTCGGTGCCGGTCTACAACGCGTTCCTCAAGGAGCTGGGCGCGACGACCGTGACCGTGCAGGTGCCGGAAATCTACAACGCGCTGGAGCGCGGCCTCGTTGACGGCTTCGCCTTCCCGGAAATGTGGACTCGCACCTTCGGCTGGTCGAAGTTCGTGAAGTACCGCATCTACCCCAACTTCTATCAGCTCGAGCCGAGCATCTTCATGTCGAACAAGGCACTCAAGAAGTTGACGCCCGAAGGCCGGAAGCTGATCCGCGAACTCGGCGCCGAGTGGGAAAAGATATCCTTCGACTACTGGAAGCCGCTGGTGGAAAAGGAACGCCAGATCCTCAATACCGAATTCGGTCAGAAGGAAATCACGCTATCGGGCGCGGCGGCGAAGAAATACATCGATCTCGCCAACACGACCCCGATCGAGCGCCTCAAGGCCGTCGGTACCGCTGAAGCCAAGACGCTCAGCAAGCTGTATCACGGTCCGTAATCATTAAAACAACGGCATCCCGTCTCCGGCACGCGCCGGGGACGGGGGTCGTGATCGAAGTTTC
>JAYQUR010000463.1:0-2316 GCA_038148075.1 Alphaproteobacteria bacterium
GAGCAGCAGGTCGCCGCCTGTAATCGCCGCGGCCATCGCGTACGTCCCGGCCTCGATGCGGTCCGCGACGACGGCGTGCTCGCCGCCATGGAGCCGGTCCTGGCCCTCGATGCGCAACGTATCGGTGCCGACCCCCTCGATCTTCGCGCCCATCGCGATCAGGCACTCGGCGAGATCGGTGATTTCGGGCTCGCGGGCGGCGTTGCGGAGGACGGTTTCGCCCCGGGCGAGGGTCGCGGCCATCAGGAGATTTTCCGTCGCGCCGACGGAGACGAAGGGGAACGTGACCTCCGCGCCGACGAGGCCCTTCGGCGCCCGCGCCGTCATGTAGCCGCTGTCGAGTTCGATCTCGGCGCCGAGCTGTTCGAGACCCTTGATGTGCAGGTCCACGGGTCGCGTGCCGATGGCGCAGCCGCCGGGGAGAGAAACCTTCGCTTCGCCGAGGCGCGCGACGAGGGGGCCGAGCACAAGGACCGAGGCGCGCATGCGCCGGACCAGATCGTACGGTGCGACCGGATTGTCGACGCCCTTGCCCGACAGCGAGAACGCCCGGCCGAGATGCCCGCCGTTCGCGCCGCCGTTCATCTCGATCTCCACGCCGTGCTGGCCCAGCAGCCGCGCCATCGTCGAGATATCGACGAGCTGCGGCAGGTTGGTTAGCGTCAGCGTGTCTTCCGTCAGCAGGGACGCTGCCATCAGCGGCAGCGCCGCATTCTTGGCGCCGCTGATGCCGATGGTCCCTGTGAGCGGTTTTCCGCCGCGAATTCTGATCTGGTCCATAGCGGTTTGTCGGCCTAAGTGCCCGAAATTCCATTCAAAAAGGCCGCGGCCTTTCGGGGCGCAGCGGCGATAAACGTGTCGCGAGGGTTATATTAGACCGGTTCCGCGAAGGCTAGTCGGTTGCGAACCGCTTGAATGTCAGGAGTTCGGCTCTTTACCGCCGTCTTTATCCCGCGCTCGGGCCTGTTCCTTGCGTTTGCGCAGGTTTTCGCGCAATTCCGCCGCAAGGCGGGCTTGCCGGTCGGCTTTTTCATCGCCGCCTGCAGGCGATTTATCGGATGACGAAGCGGTCATGGTCGCTATATAACGCCGCACGCGCGGATTCGCCATCGGTGCAGTTGAATTTTAACCAATCCGGTGTCATTGTCCGCCGCGTTTTCGGGGCCGCCGTAACTCAGGGGTAGAGTACTCCCTTGGTAAGGGAGAAGTCGTGAGTTCGAATCTCACCGGCGGCACCATTTCCAGACGATACCTATACAGCCTTTCAGAAACGGGCTTTCGCGCGCTGTCGCTGCTCGTGCATTATGGGGTTCCGACGGGAGGGACCCATGGCGGCTCGCAGCATTTCGATCGATCTCGGCACGCGGACGGTGTCCGCGCTTCACGACGTTCACGACAGTGGCGCGGGGCCCGGCGTTCTGCTGCTGGGGACCGGTGACGGGTTCGGCGCAGGTCTTTCCGCACGGACACGGCTGTTCGCGGAGGAGGGCTATTCGGTCCTGGCCGTCGACGACGGGGCGGGGCTGACGCCCGACGAGGTCGCGGTCGTTGCCGCCGCGCTCCGCACGAACCCCTCGACGGCGGGCGGGATCTCCTGCGTCGGGTTCGGCGATGGCGGCGCGGCTGCCTGCCGGGCGGCCGGTTCCGCCGGTTTCGGGTCCCTCGTCGTCTTCGATGCGATGTCCCTGGTCGGCGATCCCGGCGCGATTGCCGATTTGGCTTGTCCTGTCGTGTTGCAGTACGGGACACGCGACGGCGACGTCGAGCTGACGTCGTTGCGGCAAACCCTCAGTGCGACGGACGGGTCGCGTCTCTACGACTGGCCCGAGGCCGGTCGCGGCTTCGCCCTCGACGGGCACGAGAATTTCGACCGGCGGGTCGACAGCCTCGCGCATTCGCGGACGCTCGAACTCATCCGGAGGGTCCAGGGGCCGTACTACGATTACGCGGCACTTTTCGAACAGCACGTCTATCACGAGTTCGTCACGCGCGACGTCGACGCGACGATGGCGACGATGATCGATGCGCCTTACGTCAATCACGTCGCGACGCTGGCGGGCGGCGTCGGCCACGACATGTTGAAGCGCTTCTACAAGTACCACTTCGTCGACCAGAACTCGTCCGACCGGACGAGCGTCACCGTCTCGCACACGCTCGGGCCCGACCGCGTCGTGCTCGAACTCGTGGTGCGGTTCAAGCACGACCGCGTGCTCGACCGCTATTTCCCCGGCATCGAGCCGACCGGCGAGTATGCCGAACTCGCGACTGTGCTGATCGTCAAGTTTCGCGGCGACAAGGTGTGCCACGAACACATCT
>JAYQUR010000464.1:0-2314 GCA_038148075.1 Alphaproteobacteria bacterium
TCGTTCCCTCCCCGTAAAAGCGTGACCGGAACGATAGCGCGGGCGCTTCGGCCGACCAAGTCCGCGACGCGGTCCGCACGCACGAAGCCGACGAAACCGGAACGTCGGGCGCGGCACGGCGGGTCTCTCCCCTTGTCTGAGGCTCGCAACCGGCGTAAAATAATTGGTATCAAATGATAGGAAATGGCCGTGCCGGACCAAATCGACAAATCCCATCCGATCGAAGACACGCGGATCTTCGATCACGAGCAAAGCAGGAAGGGATACCGGCTGAACAAATTCGCCATGTCGATGACCACGGCAGCGAACCGCGAAGCCTTCAAGACCGACGAAGAATCTTACATGGCCCGGTTCGATCTGACCGAAACGGAGAAGCAGCTCATCCGCGAACGTGACTGGCGCGCGATCATGTCGGAGCACGGCGGCAACATCTACATGATCATGAAGATCGGCGCGGTGCTCGGTCAGGGCCTCTACCAGATCGGCGCGCACCAGCGCGGCGAAACCTACGAGGAGTTCCTCGCCACCCGCAACGCCTCCGGCGCGCGGTAGGGAACCCGGTACATGGCCCGCATCGTCGCCGGCATCGGCACCTCGCACGTCCCGTCCATCGGCGTCGCTTACGACCAGGGCCGCACGCAGGAAGCGGACTGGAAACCGCTGTTCGATGCCTACGAGCCCGTCAAGGACTGGCTGCGAGACCTGGCCCCCGACATCGCGATCGTCGTCTACAACGATCACGGCGGCGATTTCTTCTTCGACAAGTACCCGACCTTCGCCATCGGCGCGGCCGACAGCTATGCCGTCGGCGACGAAGGCTGGGGCCGGCGTCCCCTTCCCGACTTTCCGGGCGACGCGAACTTTTCCTGGCACCTGTGCAACGAGCTCGTCTACGACGAGTTCGACATCACGGTCTGCCAGGAGCTCGCCGTCGAACACGGTTTCATGGTGCCGATGCATCTCTGCTGGAATCACGGCGCGGCGGACGCTGCCGACGGCTGGCCGGTGAAAGTCGTGCCCGTCGCCGTCAACGTCATCCAGCACCCGCTGCCGACGGCGCTACGGTGCTGGAAGTTGGGCCAGGCGATCCGGCGCGCGGCCGAGAGCTATCTCGAAGACGCGAAGATCGTGATCCTGGGGACCGGCGGGATGTCGCACCAACTCAACGGCGCACGGTTCGGACATTTGAATACCGACTTCGACAAGGATTTTCTCGACCGGCTGGAAAGCGATCCGATGTCGCTGACCGAGATGACGCACCAGCACATCATGGAAGAAGCCGGCGCCGAAGCAGTCGAGCTCATCATGTGGCTGACGATGCGCGCTGCGCTCGGCGACAACGTCCGCCGCGTCCACCGCCACTACTACGCGCCGATGACGACGGGCATGGGGCTGCTGACGCTCGAAGCCGCGTAGCGCACCGTCGTTCGGGACAAAAGGAAAAGGGCCGGTACAATGGACCGGCCCTTCGCATTTCGGGAAAGTGCCTTGATCAGGCGGTCTCCAACACCTCGAACTTGTCGCGCGCGACGCCGGCGAGGTTCTTGCCCTCGACGCGGATCAGGCGCGTGGTTGCAGCGCGATACGGCGAATGCAGGTCGCCCTCGTTGTAGAGGTGCGCGATGCCGGGGGTCAGGTCGTAGTCCTTGACCTTGCGGACCTTGCCGGGCTGGCCGTCCTTCGCGGGCTCGACCTTTTCCCAGTCGGTCATGGTCGTCGTGCCCATCGCCTGGCCGTAGATGGCCCAGCTGTCGGCATGATCGTGCGGGTTCGAACCCTTCTCGCCCTCGTAGACATGCGCGAGGATGCAGAAGCCGTGCTTGTCGTCTTCGTAGATGACCTGGCGCGGCGTGGTGTTGCCGTCGAACTGCGAAGCCACGAAATCCTTGTCGGCGCAGGCCTTGGCGATGTACTTGCGGACCTCGTCGCGGCCAGCCGGGCCGGCGTCCTTGTCCATCGCGGCGCGGCAGTCGGCCGCGAGCTGATCGAGCGTATAAGACATGTTTCTTCCCTTCCCTTTCAGAAACTGCGCGCGGATTTTAATGCCCGGGCGCACCGAATAAAAGCCTTGCGGCAGTCCCCCGCGGGTCAGTCGAAAACCGTTTCGGAATAATGACTTGAGTCGACGACCGCCTCGATCACCGTCGGCCCGGACGCGGCGAGCGCATCCGCTAGCGCGGCTTCCAGCGCCGCCGCGTCGCGCACGCCGACGGCCGGCACGCCGAAATAGTGGGCCGGCGGATCGCGGTATTCCTCCTCCTGCAGCGCGGTGCCGTAGATCGCATACTGGCGGCGCTGCTGCTTGACCCGGATG
>JAYQUR010000465.1:0-2308 GCA_038148075.1 Alphaproteobacteria bacterium
TTCGACAGCAGCATGCCGTTGCCGAACACGTCGCCGGCCATGTCGCCGACGCCGACGACGGTGAAGTCGTCGGTCTGCGTGTTCACGCCGATCTCGCGGAAATGGCGTTTGACCGATTCCCAGCCGCCCCGCGCGGTAATGCCCATCTTCTTGTGGTCGTAACCGGCTGAGCCGCCCGACGCGAACGCGTCGTCGAGCCAGAAGCCGTAGTCGCGCGCCACGCCGTTGGCGATGTCGGAAAACGTCGCGGTTCCCTTGTCCGCGGCGACGACGAGATAGGGATCGTCGCCGTCGAGGCAAACCACGTGCGGCGGCGGCACGACCTTGCCGCCGGACAGATTGTCGGTAATGTCGAGCATGCCCGAAATGAGGAGCTTGTAGCAGGCGATGCCTTCCTGCTGGAACGCCTCGCGCCCGCCCTCGGCCGGCGGCCGCTTCAGGACGAACCCGCCCTTCGCGCCGACCGGTACGATTACTGCGTTCTTGGGCATCTGCGCCTTCATCAGCCCGAGAATCTCCGTCCGGAAATCCTCTCGCCGGTCGGACCAGCGGATGCCGCCGCGGGCGACGGCGCCGCCGCGAAGGTGCACGCCCTCCATCCGCGCCGAGTAGACGAAGATTTCCCTGAACGGCCGCGGCAGCGGCAGTTCTTCGATGGCGCTGCTGTCGAACTTGAACGACACGTACGATTTGGGGGCGCCGTCGGCAGCGGGCTGATAGAAATTCGTCCGCAGCATAGCGTCGACCAGGTTCAGGAACCGCCGTAGGATCCGGTCCTCATCGAGGTTCTGCACGGCATCCAGCGCCGCGACGATACGGCTGTGAATGCGAGCGTCCTTGCGCTTTTCGGACTTGGGTCGGGGCTCGAAACGCTCTTCGAACAGCGCGATGATGTCGCGCGCGATGTCGCCGTTCTTCGCCAGCGTGTCCATCATGTAGGACTCGCTGAACGGGATGGCGGCCTGGCGCAGATATTTGCTGAAGGCCCGCAGCACGACGATCTCGCGCCACGTCATGCCGGCCGAAACGACCATCGCGTTGAAGCCGTCATCCTCGATTTCGCCGTCCCAGACGCGCTCGAACGTCTGCTCGAAGGCGTCCCGGATAGTGTCGATGTCGATCGCCATACCGTTACGCGCGACCATGCCGAAGTCGTGAATCCAGACGGTCGGAGCGCCGGCCGGCGTTACCTCGTGGCCGATCTCGTCGATGACGCGGAGGCCCATGTTCTCGAGCATCGGCAGAACGTCCGACAGCGGCAGCGGGACGTCGCGGTTGAAGACCTTGAACCGCAACGACAACTTGTCGGCGTCCTGCCGCCGGTACAGATCCATGGCGATCTCGCCGGTCTCGAGCACCCGTTCGATCTTCCGGATGTCGGCTACGGCCTGCTTCGGATCGAACCATTCGCAATAGAACGACGGGAACGCGAAGCGATACCTGTCGAAGTACGACAGGCCCTCGCTCTCTCCGTGATCGTCGGACAACGCCTGTGCAAGATCGTCGGCCCAATCGCGCGCCGTCTCGATGACCTTCTCTTCGATCTCGGATAGCGGTTTCGCCTTCCTGTCCCGCTCGCCGGTCTTGACGATGAAATGCAGGCGCGCGAGCACGGCATCCGAGAGCTGCGTGTAGAAGGCGGTAACCGTCCCTGCGAATCCGTCTTCCAGGACCTCCTGAATGCGCTGGCGCAGGCGCGTATCGTAGCGGTCGCGCGGTACGTAGACGAGGCACGAGACGTAGCGGCCGAACGGATCGTGCCGGGTGAACATCGCGACCTTCTGGCGTTCCTGCAGATGCAGGATTCCCATCGCCATGTCGCTCAGTTCACGCTCGCCGATCTGGAACAACTCGTCGCGCGGCAGGGTCTCGAGAATGTGTGTGAGCGCCTTGCCGTCGTGGCTGACCGGTGAAAATCCGGCGCGCTCGATCACCCGGCGCGCCTTCTTGCGGATAACGGGAATCGTCTCGACCGGCTGGTTGTAGACGGTCGAGGTGAACAGGCCGACAAACTGGCGCTGGCCGACGGTCTTTCCCGACTCGTCGAGTTTCTTGATCATCACCGCGTCGAGATGGACGCCGCGATGGACGGTGGACCGGCGGTTGGCCTTGTTTATCAGGGTCAGCGCCGACCGCTGCATGAAGGCCGCGAGGTCGGCGGGAAGCACCGCACCGTCTTCCATTCCCTCGATCACGGCAACCGATTTGTCGCGCAGCAGTCCGAGACCCGACCGGGGCACGACCTTCAGCTTCTGCGTTTTCCCGGCAGACGCGATCTCGTATTCGCGGTAGCCGAGAAACGTGAAGT
>JAYQUR010000466.1:0-2307 GCA_038148075.1 Alphaproteobacteria bacterium
CGGGATGGGTCAGCGGCACGTGCGAGGTGGAGAAGATGCAGGAATGGTCCGTGATCGCCGCGACGGCGGCCGCCCAGTTGTAGGTTTCGAATGTGCGGTTGTTGAAGTTCGTGGCGCCGCCGTAGCCCTTCCAGCGCGCGACCGGCAGCAGTGCCTCGAATCCGGCGCGGTCGGCCATCTGCACGACCTCTTTCGTGTCGGGCCACGTCATCTCCCAGGAGTTCTCGGCCTGGGTGATAGTGGACCCGTGCGAACAGTTCATGGCGATGATGCCGATCTTCATCTTGTTGTCGTTGTAGAGCGGATTTTCGCTGACGGGGCGTTCCTGCATTTCGTTCTCCCTTTTGGCGGATTCTACCTTACCTAGGGTGTCGGACAACAGCTTGCGTAAGCAGCCGGCGCGGCTATTCTGCGCAAGGACAAATTAAAGGGAAGAGTATGGCGACGAAGGCGACCGAGAGTGCGAAAACGGCCGTGGACTGCGGCAAACAGCCCATCTGCGGCTGCATCGGGTTTTGCCGGGGGGAGACATTCGGCACCGGCGTCCGGACCGGCGAACAATATGTCGCAGGCGTCCGCGACGACGGCCGTTACGTCGTTCACAACGGCGAGGTCGTCCGCGACGTAACGAGCCACCCCGCCTTCATGGGCGCAGTAAAGTCGATCTCGAACATCTTCGACAACGCGGCCGATCCGGCGAACGAAGAGTTGATGACATACGAGTCGCCGACGACCGGGGACCGGGTCAATCGTCACTGGGCGATGCCGCGGTCTCAGGCGGAACTCGTGGCCCGCCGCAAGGCGCTGACGAAGACCTCGGAAATGACCCTCGGCTTCATGGGCCGCAGCCCCGATCACGTTGCGGGTTTCTTCGCCGGATATGCGATGGCGCCCGAGGTTCTCGCGCGCGGCGGCCAGCAATTCGCCGACAACATGGTGAAGTTCTACGAGTTCTGCCGCGACCACGACATTTACATCTCCTACACGATCGTGCCGCCGCAGATCGACCGCTCCAAGCCCGCCCACCAGCAGGAACCTCCGGACCTCTATGCCGGCATCGTCGACGAGCGCGACGACGGCGTGATCATCCGCGGCGCGCAGATGCTGGGAACCGGCACGGCGCTGTCGGATTTCGTGCAGCTCAGCACCATCCACCCGATGCGCCAGGGCGACGAGAACTACGCGATATCCATCGCCGTGCCCTGCAATGCGCCCGGCGTGAAAATCTACTCCCGGCGTTCCTACGCGTGGGCCGCGAACAGCGTGTTCGACTATCCCCTGGCATCGCGCTTCGACGAGACGGATTCGCTGCTCGTCTATGACGATGTGTTCGTGCCGTGGGAGCGGGTGTTCGTCTACAAGAACGTGGACGTTGCGCGCGCCCAGTGGTTCGAGGCCCCCGCGCACATCATGGGCAACAATCAGGCGCAGATCCGCTACATGACCAAGCTGCGATTCCTCGTCGGTCTCGCCAAGAAGATTACCGACATGAACGGGATCGGAAACCTTCCGCCCGTGATGGGCGAACTCGGCAAGCTCGCGACCTACGCGTCGATGTACGAAGGCCTCGTCTACGCACAGGAAGCGGAGTGCTGGACCAACGACAACGGCTACGTCCTGCCGAGCATGTCGCACCTCTACGCCAACATGAACCTGCAGTCCGAGATCAATCCCAAGATGCTCGATATCGTGCGGGAGCTTGCAGGCGGCGGCCTGATCCAGCTGCCGTCGTCGGTCGAGGATCTTAAAGATCCCGAAATTCGCGAGATGGTGACGAAATACGTTCAGTCGCCCGGCGTGGCGGGTGAGGAGCGGATAAAGCTCCTGAAGCTCGCCTGGGACATGATCGGATCCGAGTTCGCCGGCCGTCACGAGCAGTACGAGAAGTTCTACGCCGGCGCGCCGTTCATCGTGAAGACGCACTCGCACCGGACGTACGACTGGGGGAAGGCGACGTCGCTCGTCGACTACGCGCTTTCGGGCTACGACCTCGACGGCCGCAAGTTCTGAGGACTTGCGGATGGGAGAGGTCGTTCTCGGGCTCGCATCGTCTCACAGTCCGATGCTGGGGAGCGCGGCGGCGGACTATCTGAAGCATGCGGACCGCGACCTGAACCGCATCTCCCATCTCGACCGGAACGGAACTCCGGCGACCTACGAAGAGCTGCTCGAATGCGCGGACCCGGCGATCGCCGCGGAACTGGCGCCCGACGTGGTTCGTGCGAAGGTCGCGGACTGCCAGGCGGGTATCGACCGGCTCGCGGCGGCGCTTGGGGAAGTGCGGCCCGATGTCGTCGTCATCGTGGG
>JAYQUR010000467.1:0-2298 GCA_038148075.1 Alphaproteobacteria bacterium
CTTGATCCTCCATTGCCTATCATAAGCGGTGGACCAATTCAGTGGGGGAGGATCAGGCTCGGGACGCCGGCGGCGACGTTGTGGGCGGGTGCGCCGACGGCGCTCATCCTCCTCGCCTGCGTCGCGGTCTCGGATTTCGCGGGCTACTGGCGGCACCGGCTGATGCACGTCGCCGCGCTATGGCCGGCGCACGCGATTCACCACAGCGACCGGCACATGACGTGGCTCGCGCTCGCGCGTTTTCACCCGGTAAACCGGGCGATTACGGTCGCGATCAACATCGTCGTCCTGAGCCTGTGCGGCTTCCCGGCCTGGGCGATCGTGCTCAACGGAGTAATCCGCAACTGGTACGGCCATTTCCTGCACGCCGACCTGCCGTGGACATACGGCCCCGTCGCGGGGCGCGTACTGGTCAGCCCCGTGCTGCACCGCTGGCACCACACCCGCGACGAGGCGCAGTCGGGGCGCAACTTCTCGACCGTCTTCGCCCTGTGGGACGCGCTGTTCGGCACCTGGTACTGCCCTCACCGCAAGGTGGGCGCGCTCGGCATCGACGATACCGGCTTTCCCACGAGCTGGGCCGGCCAGATGGTCTGGCCGTTCCGCATCTGGGCCTGCGCCTGTGTCCGCACCTTTCGATGGGCGCGGCGCGACCGTTCGGCTCCTGCCCCACCATCCGAAAAAACGGCTCTGCCAGAAGCCCTCCGGGAGGCATAATGGCGCTGCACGGCGAGGAAGGCGCGTCATGTCCGAAGATTTCATCGCAACGCCCGCCAGGGGCTCGGGGCCCGGCATTGCCGTGCTTTATTCCGACCCGGGGGCTGCCGACGCGGTCGAGGCGTTGTGCCGGCGTCTCGGCGAGGAAGGATACGTTGCGGTCGGACGAGCCGTGCCGGCCGATGCCGACGACCCGCCTGCCCAGGCGGCGGCCGACGCGGTGGTATCCGCCGTGCGCGACCGGCTCGAGTTTCGCGGCCGCATCGGCGCCCTCGGCATCGGCGGCGCGGCCAAGGCGGCGATCGCGCTCGCCTTCAACCGGTTGATCGACGCGCTCGTCCTGTACGATCCGCCGGCGAGCGGCGCGCTTCTCGACGGGCTAAGTCCGCTGCGATTGCCGTGCGCCGTCCACCTTGCGGGCCCCGGCACCGGCGGCCTCGCCGAAAAGGCGGCCGAGGAACGCGCGTTCGGACCGGCGGTCACGCTTTACGGATACGAAACGGCGGCCCCGCGCTTCGGCATGCCGGGCTCGCGGACCTTCGATCCTGCCGCTTCGGCGCTGGCATGGTCGCGGACGATCTCGACCTTCAAGCGCGCAATGGGCCCGCATTTCGCGCTGGAAGAACTCTGGGAATACCATCTCGCCTGCGAATTCCGCCTGCAGGATGCCGACGCGGCGATCGCGACGATGGTAGACGAGCCCTACGTCAACCACGTGCCGACGCTGACCGGCGGCTACGGGCGGGAACGGCTGCGGACCTTCTACGCCCGCCATTTCGTGAACCAGGTGCCGGGCGACCGGCGCTCGATCCCGATTTCGCGCACTGTCGGATCGGACCGCATCGTCGACGAGAAGATCTTCTGCTTCACTCACGATGCGCCCATTGACTGGATGCTGCCGGGCGTCGAGCCGACAGGGAAATATGTCGAGATACCGCTGGTCGGCATCGTCACCTTCCGCGGCGACAAGCTCGTCAACGAGCACCTATACTGGGATCAGGCTTCGGTTCTCGTCCAGACGGGATTGCTCGATCCGCGGGGATTGCCGGTAACAGGGCAGGAGCAGGCGCAGAAGCTGATCGACCCGTCGCGGCCGTCCAATACTCTGATCCCGGGATACGCCCCGGATTGACGCGGCGCCGTTAACGTTCTGCGCCGGTCTGACCGGATTCGAGCAGGTAGATGCGCCGGATCGCGTCGCGCCACTGATCGAACTTCTCCTCGGAAGACCCCTGAAGCCGTACCGTCTCGCCCTCGATCTCCAGGACGACAGGTTCGACCTTTTCCTTCAGCGACGACGCTAGCCGATCCAGATCGTCCCGGGCCGCCGCGATTTCGCCGTCCTCGACCAGGCCGCCGGCCGCATTGATCAGCTCGCGGACCGACGGTCCCGCGACGGTGGCGCCGACCGCGACCCCGACCGGCGCGCAGTGATCGCAGGCCCGGCCGACCAGGACACCGGCGAGAATGCCCGCCGCTGCGGTTGCCGCCGAGCGCGTCAGTTGCGCTTCGCGGCCTTCCTCGAAATCGCGGACGATATTCATCTTGCGTAGCGTGGCGTCGCGCCATTCGGTGTAGGGG
>JAYQUR010000468.1:0-2294 GCA_038148075.1 Alphaproteobacteria bacterium
CGCCACATGCCCGAGATCGCATCGTCCGGCCGCTTCATCCAGTGAAGCGCCGCAGTGGACAGGATCGCGTCGAACTCGGCATCGTACGTCATGTCATGGCCGTCGACGACATGCGCATCGAGGCCCAGCGCGCGGGCCGCTTCGATCTGCTCGGCGGAGGCGTCGATCCCGACGACGTCGCATCCCGCATCCTTGAGTTTCGCGGTGAGGGCGCCGTCGCCGCAGCCGATATCCAGGACGCGTTCGCCGGCAACCGGCGCCAGAAGCGCGATCAGCGGCTCGCCGAGATCGGCGACAAACCGGGCGTTCCGGGCGTAGCGATCAGGATCCCAGTGCTGGACGGGCACGGCCTCGCCGCTACTTCTTTTCGTCATCCTTGCCGGTCTGGCTGAAGATCAACTGACCGATGATACTCATCAGGTCGATGGAGCCCTGCGTGGTCGTGATCTCGCCGCCGTCCGGCAGCATTTCCTCGGCGCCGCCGGGCGACAGGGCGAGGAACTTGTCGCCGAGAAGCCCGTCCGCCGAAACGGCGATAGAGGTGTCCTCGGGAATCTTCACGTCGGTGCGGATCGACATGCGGACGACCGCGAGATAGGTTCTGGGATCGAGCTCGGATGACGTCACCGTGCCGACCTTGATGCCGCTCATCCGGACGTCCGTGCCGGGCCGGATACCGTCGACGCGGTCGAACTTGGCCTGGATCGTATAGCCGTCGACCGTGCCCACCTCCGCCTTGCTGTAGGCGAATACGATGAACAGCGCGGCGACGACCAGCACCACAGCGCCCATGACGGTTTCGATCAGATTTCTGCGCATGCGCCCTGTCCCTCCCGGAAACGAACGTTCAGGACGGCTGCCACGGCTCGTAGTCGCCGGTGGCGCGCGGTCGCGAGCCGCCTTCGAGCAGCGAACCCGGCGGCCGGTATGCCTGCGCCGTGCCCGTCATGTTGGGCACGTGATCCTTCTGCCACGGCCAACGGCGGACTCCCGCCTTGTCGGGGAGAACGTCGGTGGTGTGATGCAGCCAGCTGTGCCATTCGGCGGGCACGCGCGACGCCTCGACAGTGCCGGTATAGACCACCCAGCGCCTTTCGCGCGCGCCCTTCGGCGTCCGCCGGGCGCGGTAGTAGCGGTTGCCCTGCGCGTCGGTGCCGACCTGCTCGCCGTTCAGCATGGTGAAGAGTTTCGTGCCGATGGTCATCCGGTGGCTCCCGCCGAAAACCGTTTCGAAGTGGTGCGCGAATATCGCAAACGCGCAGCTATCCGTCCAGTACGTCGCAGAATCGACGCCCCTCCGTTAAAACTTTCATAACTTTATAAACTATTGATAAACAATTCCAAAAACGGCACTGGATCGGAATAGTGCTGCGCGGTAGGCTCGATCCGAACAAGGGAGACCGCTTATGGCCGGACGTATCGAACAGCGTCTGAAGGAAATCGGAATAGACCTGCCGGAGGCGCGCGCGCCGTCGGCGAACTACGTCCCCTGGCGCCGCAGCGGCAACCAGATATTCATTTCCGGCCAGGTGTCGGCCGCCGGCGACGAGATGATCGCCGGCAAGATCGGCGAGGACCTGACGCCGGAGGATGGCTACAAGGCGGCCCGGTTGTGCGCGATCAGCATCCTGACGCAGCTGAAGGGCGCGGTCGGCGACGACATGGACCGGTGCCGGGCGATCAAGCTCGGCGGCTTCGTCAACGCGACGCCCGATTTCACCGGCCCGCCCGCCGTCATGAACGGCGCCTCGGACCTGATGGTAGAGGTCTTCGGCGACAACGGAAAGCACGCGCGCTTCGCCGTCGCGGTCGCTTCGCTGCCTCAGGGGGCAGCGGTCGAGGTCGACGCCATCTTCGAGATCGAAGAGTAGGAATGCCCGACGGGGGGGATAGCGTAACCGTCAAGGTAATCGGCTCGCTCGGCGAGGTTTCGGCCTCGGACTGGGACGCCTGCGCGGGCGCCGCCAATCCGTTCGTCTCTCACACCTTCCTGAAGACGCTCGAGGACTCGGAGGCCGCCTGCGGCGAATCCGGCTGGCTGCCCCAGCACATCGTGATCGAGGACGAAAAGGGCCTCGTCGGCGCGGCGCCCTGCTATCTGAAAAGCCATTCCTACGGCGAGTACGTGTTCGACTGGGGATGGGCGGACGCTTACGAGCGCGCCGGCGGCAAATATTATCCGAAGCTCCAGGTCTCGGTGCCGTTCTCGCCTGTGACGGGGCCGCGCCTTCTGGTCCGCGACGGCGAAGATGCGACGCATACGCGGCGTCTCCTGACAGCGGGCCTCCTGGAAC
>JAYQUR010000469.1:0-2289 GCA_038148075.1 Alphaproteobacteria bacterium
GCTCGACACCAATCAGGAGGTTCGCGATCGAGACGGCGCTCGCGACATTGCGCCGGGACCGGGGCGCGTCGAGTTCGACAATGTGTCGTTCGGCTACGATCCGCGCAGAGGCGTCTTGCGGGAGGTCAGTTTCACGGTCGAACCGGGCCGCAAGATCGCCATCGTCGGTCCGAGCGGCGCCGGAAAGTCGACGGTCGGCCGCCTGCTGTTTCGCTTCTACGACGCGGATAGCGGCAGGATCGCGATCGACGGACAGGACATAACGTCAGTGACGCAGGACAGTCTGCGTCGCGAGATCGGCGTGGTGCCCCAGGATTCGGTGCTGTTCAACGACACGGTCTACTACAACATCGCGTACGGTCGGCCCGATGCGACGCCGTCCGAGGTCGAGAACGCCGCCCGGCTGGCAGCTATCCACGATTTCGTCATGTCGACGCCGGACGCATACGACACCAAGGTCGGCGAACGCGGCCTGAAACTGTCGGGCGGCGAGAAGCAACGGGTCGCGATCGCGCGAACGATACTGAAGAATCCCAGAATCCTTCTGCTGGATGAAGCGACCTCGGCGCTCGATACGAAGACCGAGCGGGAAATCCAGTCCGCCCTGCAGACCGTTTCCCGCGACCGCACGACCATCGTCATCGCGCATCGGTTGTCGACGGTGATCGACGCGGATGAGATCCTGGTCCTCCAGAACGGAAGCATCGTCGAGCGCGGTAAGCACGACGGGCTGATTGGCGCGAACGGAATCTATGCCTCGATGTGGCGTCAGCAGCAGGAAGCGATCGAGCGCGAAAAGGACGTGGCCGCATTGGAGCCGACCGACCGCGGCTGAACGCGGCGCCCTGGCAGCTCAGGCCGTCAGACGGAGCGAGTAGGCGTTTTTCCCTGTGCGTCCTCACCGCCTGGATCGCATTGCTCCAGCAACTCGCGAACGGTCTCCAGCAGTTCGAGGCCGCTGCGGCGGACATGCTCGAGATACTCGCGATGGCGTTCGTTCTCGATGTCGCCGACGGCGCCGTCCAGCATCATTTCCGAAAACCCGATGATCGCATTGAGCGGCGTCCGGAGATCGTGGCCCAGGTCACGGTCGCCTTGCCGCACGCCGTCGAGAGAGCGGCGGCCAATATCGCCGCGTCGGCCGAAACCCCGCGGCGTCGCGAATACGGCGGGACGGATGATATTGGGCTCTTCGGAGGAACGGAATGACATGGGCCTGGTCCCCATTTAAAAATGGACGGAAGTCAGTGCGCGTTTAGTTCCCATCCCTGTCGATCGGGATTCTCTTTGTCATTCGATTAATGCAAATTCCGTGCCAAAATAATTAATTCAATAAAAACAATATTCTAGAGATTCAATATGGTTAACGGCGGCCAATCGCTGAAGCCATCTGTGTCAGATTGTTGCGCCTCGTGTGCGGGACAGGCCCGGCTCGTCCTCAAATTGAAACGGCGGCATCCCGGCCCTCGCGGATTGCGCGGAGCGCGTCGAGACCGGTCGCCTGCTTCGCGCCGCCGATCACCGTGAAGGGAATGTCCAGTCCGGCAAGTGCCGCGGCGAGGCTGTCGTTCGGCTCCTGACCGATACAGACGACGATCGTGTCGGCGGGGACCGTTTCCTTCTCGCCCGCCCGTTCGATATGGAGCCCCTCCCCGTCGATCCGGTCGTAGCGAACGCCCGTCAGATTGCCGACGCCGCGGGACTTCAGTTCGGCGCGGACGACCCAGCCGGTGGTCAGGCCCAACGATCGCCCAGGCCGGGAGTCAGAGCGTTGCAGCATCGTGACCTTGCGCGGACTGTCGCTGTGGACCGGGCGTGCGATGCCGCCTGGCGCGCGATGTTCCTTATCCACCCCCCAATGGGAAAGGAACGTTTCGCGGTCCTGCTCGCCCGAATACGGACTCGTCAGGAGATCCGCGACGTCGAATCCGATACCGCCCGAGCCCATGACGGCGACTCTGTTGCCGACGGTGTCCGGACGTTCGATCGCGTCGATGTAGGAAACCACATTGGCGTCGCCGGCGCCGGGAATATCGAGATGGCGGGGCGAAACGCCGGTCGCAACCACGACGTGTTCGAAACCTTCCGACGCCAGGAGGTTCGCATCGGCGGGGGACGACGTCCGGACATCGACGCCCTCTTCTGCGAGTCGCGTCTCGAAATACCGGATGGTTTCGGCGAAATCCGCCTTTCCCGGAATCCGTTTGGCGAGATTGAACTGGCCTCCCAACCGGTCCGACGCCTCGATCAGCGCGACGTCGTGGCCCCTTTCGGCCGCCGTCAGGGCGG
>JAYQUR010000470.1:0-2261 GCA_038148075.1 Alphaproteobacteria bacterium
CAGACGTAGATCGCCGGACCGAGGAAGATCAGCGACCCGAAGATGTGATACCAGAACAGGATCGTTCCCGGCGGCTCCTCGCGGCCGAGCAGGCGGATGATGATCAGCCCCCACGAGAACAGGAACACGGCGGCGATCGCGACGCCCCAGGCGATGTTCACGTCGCCGCCGAACGGCCGCACCATCACGAGCACGCCCATGAAGCCGACGATCGTTGCCCCCCAGCGGTGGATTCCGACGATTTCCTTGAGAATGAAGATCGCGAGTAGCGTCAGGAACAGCGGGCGCGTGAAGATGATCGCTGTCGCGTCGGCGAGCAGCAGGTGAATGACGGCGTAGTACAGCCCGGCCTGGCCGCACGACGCGATGATCGCCCGAAAGAAATGCAGCTTTATGTGTTTCGTCTTCAGCCGTTCGCGCCCGGTGCGCACGAACAGCGGAATCATCAGGACGAACCCGATGACGTAACGGAACAGCGCCATCTGGGCCGGATGGATGTTATCGCCGGTGAATTTCACCGTAACGTCGGTCAGCACGAAGAAGATCGTGCCGAGTACGACGAAGATCGCCCCCTTCAGATTGGGCGGCAACGCGCCGAACGCGCCCATCAGTCCCGTCATCGCCCGCGCCTCATCGTGAAGGTTCTCGGTCTTCGGTGGACGGCCGCCCCTTCCCGCCGCCGAGACGGGTCAGCCATATAGACGAGGCGAAGATCACCGTTCCGCCGACCCATGTCCAGACATCCGGAAATTCCGCGAAGACCAGCCAGCCGAACAAGGCCGCCCAGACGAGGCGGGTAAAGTTGAACGGCAGGGCGATGGAGACGTCGGCGGCCTGCATGCCGCGATTGTAGGTTCGCTGCAGGAACACGCTCGCCAACCCGATCACGGCGAACAGGCCCCATTGCTCGAGGTCGGGCGTGACCCAGACGAAAAGCGTCGGCACCGCCAGGATGACCGTCTGGGTGACGAACAGCCAGGCGGCGATGGTGTCGGGCGGGTCGGTGCGCACCAGCGTCTTGATCATGATCGAGACCAGCGCGCCGGCCAGCGCCGAGCCCAGCGCGAAGGCGATGCCGATGTTGAAGTCGCCGAAGCCGGGACGGATGACGATCAGCGCACCGGCGAAACCGACGAGGATCGCGGCCCAGCGTCGGGGTCCCACGATCTCGCCGAGGACCAGCCCGGCAACAGCGGCGCCGATGATCGGCTGCAGGAAGTTGATCGCCGACATGTCCGCGATCGGGATCAGCGCAACCGCGGCGAACAGCAGCGTCACGTTGGTCGACGACATCGCCCCGCGCAGGATGTGACGGCCGAGCCGCTGGGTTCGCATCGCGCCGAGGCCGACCTTCATCAGCCACGGCAGCATGAACAGAATGGCGAAAGCGTTGCGCAGAAAGGCTATTTCGAAGACCGGAATATCCGGCGCGAGATATCGGCCGATGGAAATCGAAATGACGTAGGTGAATCCCGATAGCGACATCCAGATGCCGGAGCGCACCGACCCCGGCAGCGCTTCGAACCGGGACATCAGGCGGGTTTCCGCCATCGCCCTATTCCCGCGCCCTGCCGGACGAGGCCTGGCGACGTGCCAGCAGCGCTTCCCGTCTGGCGTTATAGACGGTCGCGCCGAAGATCAGCAGCGCGCCGACCGCCGTGTAGACAGAGGGAATTTCCGCAAACAGCAGGAAACCGAACAGCGCCGCGAAAATCAGCCGCGAGAAATCGACCGGCAGCATGATGGCGGCATCGGCCGACGCGAAACCACGGCTCATCATCCGCTGGCCGACCGTTCCGAGAAAACCCATCAGAAAAAGCCAGCCGAGCTGCTCCCAGCTCGGCGTCACCCAGACGAACAGGGCCGGCACGAGAATGATGGGGGTCGTGAAGATCACGAAATACATGGTGATCGTATCGGGCGGCTCGGTTCGCGAGAGATAGCGAATCAGGACAGCAGAAACCGCACCCGCGACGGAGGCAAGCAGCACGGACACGAGGCCCAGGTTGAAAGTCTCGAAGCCGGGCCGGACCATCACGAGCACGCCCGCGAAACCGATCGCCGTCGCGGTCCAGCGCCGCAACCCGACGAGCTCGCCGAGGAACACCATCGCGAAAATCGTCCCGTAGAGCGGCCGCGAAAACATGATCGCCACCGCATCGGCGAGCGGGATCTTCGCCAACGCATAGAAATAGCCGGTTGCGGCGATGGCGGTCATTACGGCCCGCATCAGATACCAGCCGGTCTTGTCCGACTTGAGG
>JAYQUR010000471.1:0-2256 GCA_038148075.1 Alphaproteobacteria bacterium
CATCTGGCGCACGACGTCGATGCCCGCCTGTTACGGTGGCGACAAGGACGAGGCGGCCGCAGACGTCCAGTTCACGCTGGAGCCGTTGCCGGGCGGCACCAATTTCCGCATCTCCGAATATCCGCCTGAGAAGGACGGCGATAGCGCCGTCGACAGCAAGAAGGCCTTCGCCGAGGTCGGCGCCGCACACAAGATCATCGACGGCGCGCGCCACCCTTTCATGCACAGCACGGATACGGTCGATTACGCCATCGTTCTCGAAGGCGAGATCACGATGCTGATGGACGAAGAGGACGTGGTTCTCCAGGCAGGCGACGTGATCATCCAACGCGGAACGAACCACGCGTGGGCCAACCGGTCGGACAAGCTCGCGCGCATGGCGTTCATCCTCATCGATGGGGTCGACGAGAACGGCAACAAGCGGGGCTGAAAACGCGGTAGGGAAACGTCAGATCGTGACGTACCAGGCGCCGTTGACGTGGATGCTCTGACCGCTGACGAAACGCCCGCCCGGTCCGCACAGGAACCGGACGACCGAGGCAACCTCGTCGGGCTCTCCCGTCCGCCCCATGGGAACCGGACGCGTCGCGTAGAGCGGCGGAATGGGGCCGCCGTCGCGTTTCGTGTTTATCAGCGCCGGAACGACCGTGTTGACCGTGATGCCGTGCGGCGCGAGTTCGGTTGCGAGCGACCCGGCCATGCCGCAGAGACCGGCCTTCGCTGCGGCAACGTGCGCGCGCTCCGGGAACCCTGCATGACTCGCGACGCCGCCGATATTGACGATTGAGGCCATGCCGCTCGCCTTGAGCGCGGGCAGGGCGGCCTTGGTACACAGGAATGCGCTGTCGAGCGTC
Source organism: Alphaproteobacteria bacterium (assembly GCA_038148075.1). Lineage (GTDB taxonomy): Bacteria > Pseudomonadota > Alphaproteobacteria > MPNO01 > UBA830 > JAYQUR01. The sequence goes on from JAYQUR010000471.1 coordinate 855, forward strand.
GACGCCATCACTTCGTGCCAGCGCTCGAAGCTCAGCTCCTCGAACGGCACCTCGCCGCGCTCGGAGACGTTGTTGACCAGGATGTCGAGCCCGCCGAAGGCCTTCTCCGCTTCCGCGATAAGCGAGGCAGCGCCGTCGGGCGTCGAGACGTCGGACAGGTGAACGATCGCTCGCGCGCCGCGGTCCGCGACCTCTCTCGCCGTGTCCTCGGCTTCCGCTTTCGAATTTCGGGCATTGATAGCGACGTTCACGCCCGCCTTGGCGAGGGCGAGTGCGATCGCGCGCCCGATGTTCCGTGCGCTTCCGGTGACGACCGCAGTCAATCCATCGAGATCACGTTTGGTATCGGTCATTTTCGAACCATCTTTGAAATGCTGGCGGATGGGGTGGGATTCGAACCCACGAGACGCTTGCACGCCTGCCGGTTTTCAAGACCGGTGCCTTCAACCGCTCGGCCACCCATCCGCGGGCGACTAGGTAGCAAATCGCCGGGGCAGGGGGAAGCACGGGCGATTTGCCGGAAAATCAGACCCCGATCTCCCCGAACACGGCTTGGAGCAGCGCTCCGTCCGGATTGGCGAACTGCTCGGCGACCTCGAAATGGTGCAGGCCGGGCAGGTCGAGCTCCGTGACGTCGTGGCCGCGCCGGCGCAGTTCGGCGGCGAAATCCTGCGAGTGGCGGCGGAACTCCACCTGTTCGCGCTCGCCGTAGGCAATGACCATCGGCGGCATCCGGTCCGGCAGGTGGCGCTGGGCGCTGTTCCTGTCGACCATGCCGTCGTCGAGGTGGAGATACTGGTTGCGCGAGCTGAGGCGCACGGGCTCCAGCTCGTACATGCCGCTCGCCGCGAACGCGCCCTTGATGGCGTCGGCAGGCAGACCCCACTCGGTCCAGTCCGTGATCGCCAGAAGGCCCACCTCGTGCCCGCCCGACGAGTGTCCCGCGACGTAGAGCTTATCCGGATCGCCGCCGTAGGCCGCGATATTGTTGTAGACCCATTGCACCGCCGCGCGGCACTGGCGGATCAGCTCGTCCAGGTCGACTTCGGGGACCAGCGCGAAATTGACCGGCACGAACGTCACGCCGCGCTCGACGAAGCGGGGCGCCTGGTAGCTGTTGTTGTCCTTGTGCCAGCGCGTCCACGCGCCGCCGTGATAGTAGACGACGACGGGCACGCCGGGCTGCGGGGCAGGGAAGATATCGAGCTTCTCGTCCTCGGTCGGTCCATACGGCACGTCGATGAAACATTTCAGTTCGCCCCGGACCTTCTCGCTGAGGACGCCGTGGCGCGCCATGTAGTCGTCCGCGTCGGGTACGAGATTCCGCTGGTTGTACTGGTCGTCCAGTTCCTTCTGGGTGTAGTCGAGCCAGACCCTGGCTTCGGCGTCTCCTGCCATGCGT
>JAYQUR010000472.1:0-2242 GCA_038148075.1 Alphaproteobacteria bacterium
GCATACGACGGATGTGCCGCTCGAGAAGATCGCCGATCTCATTCTCAGCGTGAATGCGGGCGCCTATCTGATCGAGGGCGCCAACCCGCGGCACGAGCACGAATGGCAGGTCTGGAAGGACATAAAGCTGCCCGAGGGCAAGACGCTGATCCCCGGCGTCATCAGCCATGCGACCAACGTGGTCGAGCATCCCCGGCTGGTGGCGGAGCGCATCTGCCGCTACGCCTCCGTCGTCGGTCGCGAGAACGTGATCGCCGGCACCGACTGCGGCTTCGCGCAAAGCCCGCTCTATCAGCGTGTTCACCCGTCGATCCAGTGGGCGAAGCTCGAAGCGCTGGTCGAAGGCGCGAAGCTCGCCTCGGAAGAATTGTGGGGCAAAAAGGCCGCTTAGCCCGGCGATCGGCTTAACGGGGCATTTACCAAGTCCCTAAGGGGGAAATTCACGGCTTTCCGCGATCATGTTCTTCGGTCCGCACGAACTGCAGATGGAGAAAAGCTCATGTCCCGGATATCCCGATACCTATGCGCCGCCATCGCGTCAGGTCTGTTGCTGGCCGTCGCCGTCGCGCCGCCTGCCTTCGCCACAAGCGAGTCGTCCCTGGAAAGCCTCGGCGAGCCGGCAATCGGCGGTTACGATCCCGTCGCGTATTTCAGTGCCGGCGAGCCGACGATAGGGTCCGGCCGATATAGGGCCGAACACCGGGGAGTCGTCTATCAATTCTCGTCCGAAAAGAACCTCGATGCCTTCCGTGAGGATGCGGACAAATACGTCCCACAGTATGGCGGCTACTGCGCGTTCGGCATGCGCTACGGCCAGAAATCGCGCGTCGACCCGAAGGCATGGCGTATCGTGGACGGAAAGCTGTATCTGCTGCTCAATCACGGTACGCGCGCGATGTGGGAGCGCAAGGTCGACGAGAATATCTCGATTGCCGACCGGCTCTGGTCGAAGGTTGTCGGCGACGAACAGTCGACCCGTTTCCGGGCCGACCGCTAGACGTTGAAGATCAGGGACGCCGTGGTCCCGGCGCCGAGTGTGCTCTCCAGCACGAAGCTTCCGCCCAGCGCCCGCGTAATCGATCCGACGTAAGAAACGCCGAGTCCGATACCGGACTGGTGGTGCGTCCAGTCCTCCGAAAGCTTGGCGAACGGCCGCTGCAGCGCGTCCAGCTGGTCGGCCGAGATGCCGCAGCCCGTGTCCGTCACGTCGATCCGGATGTCGCCGTTCTCGTGCCGTACGGAAACGCGTACCTCGCCGTCTGCAAGCGTATGGGCCAGCGCGTTTCGGAGAAGACGCAGCAGAATTCTCGGCAGTCGGTCCGGATCGGAATAGAGCACCGGCAGATCGGGAGAGATATCGACCATGACAGGCGGGCTATCTTCGTCCGCTTCCGAGACCGCCGTATCGACCGTTTCCTCGACCAGCGGCGCGAGCGTCAGAGGTCTGCTTGCGATATCGAGCGTTCCGGCCTCGGCCTGGGTGGTTTCCATCACGTCGCGGATCAGCTCCAGCAGCGCCGAGCCGCCTTCCCGGATATACCGGGCGAACTCCGCTTCCGGCGTATTTCGAAGGCCTGCCTCGAGGACCTCCGAGAACCCGATGATGGAGTTCAGGGGCGTCCTGAGTTCATGGCCGACGATCGCGAGGAAGGCCGTCTTCGCCCGATCCGCGCCTTCGGCCGCGTCGCGCGCCGCCCGGAGCTCCTGCTGATAGCGCAGGTGCTTGACCTGCATGTCGTTGAAGGCGCCGATGACCTGGCCGAATTCGTCGTCCTTTTCCCAATCGACCGCGCGATAGTCTTCCAATGCCCGTCGGCTTTCGATCCCCCGCAGCAGGCGGTTGAGCGGATGCATGACCGTTACGCGCAGGGACTGGTATGTGGTCACGATGATGGCCATCAGGATCACGAACGCGAGCAGGACGTCGTATCGAAGCCGTTCGATCAGTTCCTGTTCGATCCGGTGGTGGGTAGTCGCGATGACGAAGGTGGCGACGGCCGTCGGGCTGGAATCGTTCGGATGCAATACCGACCGTCTCAGAATCCGGTTCTCCGGTATTCCATTGAAGGATTCGCCGAAGGTGAGCGGGGGCGTGCCGTCCGAAAACTCGATCGCTGTCGCGATCACATCCGGATCGCCGAGGATCGGCGCCATCAGGTAAAGCAGGTCTTCCTCGTCGCGCCGCGCCACGGCATCTGCGAACAGGATGCTGCCGCTGTCCATGATGCGGTCGACCTTGATC
>JAYQUR010000473.1:0-2229 GCA_038148075.1 Alphaproteobacteria bacterium
CGTTGATGACGTCGGGCGTCACCCCGGTGCCGCCGGGCACCGGCTCGTTCAGCGGGAAGGTCTCGATGTTGGGGACGATCCAGACGGCGAGATGATTGCCGTCCGGCCACGAGATCTTCGGGCGGCGGTTGATCGGCGTATACGGAAACGGTCCATAGCGGCTCGGCTGCATCGATTCTCTCCCCTGTTGTCTTCCTATCTCAATCCGCGCGGGTCGCGCCGTCAATGGGTGAAGGCCCCGCGGAGCGGATGGATTTCGACGGTTTCCTGTGCTACCTACCGCGCCGCTTCACAGACCTCGCAATAAGATCCGAGAAGACCCATGACGGCGCTGAAATCCGCCTTCCTGTCCGCGATCACCGAGCGCGGCTTCGTGCACCAGTGCACCGATACCGACGCGCTCGACGCGCTGCTCGCCGACGGCGAGAAGAACGCGACGCCGGTCGTCTGCTATATCGGGTTCGATTGCACGGCGGATTCGCTGCATGTCGGCTCGCTGCTGCCGATCATGCTGCTGCGCTGGTTCCAGAAATCGGGCCACAAGCCGGTCGTCCTGATGGGCGGCGGCACCACGAAGGTCGGCGATCCGTCCGGCAAGGACGAGAGCCGCCAGCTCCTGACCGACGAGATCATCGCCGCCAACAAGGCAGGCATCCAGGGCGTGTTCGCGAAGTTCCTCGACTTCGGCGACGGACCTTCGGACGCCGTCATGGTCGACAACGCCGACTGGCTCGATGCGCTCGACTACATCCCGTTCCTGCGCGATTACGGCCGCCATTTCTCGGTCAACCGGATGCTGTCGTTCGAGAGCGTAAAACTGCGGCTCGAGCGCGAGCAGCCGCTGTCGTTCCTCGAATTCAACTACATGATCCTGCAGGCATACGATTTTCTGGAACTGAACCGCCGCGCCAACGTGGCGCTCCAGATGGGCGGCTCGGACCAGTGGGGCAACATCGTCAACGGCGTGGAGCTGACCCGCCGGGTCGACGGCAGACAGGTCTTCGGCCTCACCTCGCCGCTGATCACTACCGCGAACGGCGCCAAGATGGGCAAGACCGCCGCCGGCGCCGTCTGGCTCAATGCCGACCGCGTCAGCCCCTACGACTACTGGCAGTTCTGGCGCAACACGGCGGACGCCGACGTCGGCCGGTTCCTGCGGCTGTTCACGGAAATCCCGACCGACGAGATCGCGCGGCTCGAAGCGCTCGAAGGCGCCGAAATCAACGAGGCGAAGAAGACGCTCGCCGATGCGGCGACGACGCTCGCCCACGGCGCGGAGGCTGCCGCCGCGGCGAACCGCACCGCCGCCGAGACGTTCGAACAGGGTCAGGCGTCCTCGGGCCTGCCGACGGTCGAAGTTCCCGCCGCCGAGCTTTCTGAAGGGCTGCCCGCGTTCGCCCTGTTCGCCCGCGCCGGACTCGCAAACTCGAACGGCGAGGCGCGCCGCCTGATCCGCGGCGGCGGCGGCCGGCTGAACGACGAGAAGATCGACGACGAGAACGCCGTCATCACGGCAAGCGACGCCGGCCCCGACGGCGCGATCAAGCTCTCCGCCGGGCGCAAGAAGCACGTACTGGTGAAGGCGGTCTGACGATTCCGGTCTTCTTTGCCACGCTATCCGGAGACTGAACGCACCGCTGCGGGAGACCGGAAAATGTCGACCTCACGATCGATCAACGCGCATTACGAACAGGCCGGACTCCTTGCCGCTATCCGCGACGGCGCGCTCAAGACAGGCAAGAACCTGAATGAGCTGACCGCCGACGACCTGGCCCCCGTCGACGAGTTTCACATCGGCGGCCGCTCAGCGACAGCGGCGCTGTTCGAGCGGCTCGACATCGGGCCGGACGCATTCGCCCTCGACGTCGGTTGCGGGCTCGGCGGCACCGCGCGGTTCGCGTCAGAACTCACCGGCTGCCGCGTCGCGGGGATAGATCTGACAGACGCTTTCGTCGAGGCGGGCAATACTCTCTCGGACTGGGTCGGTCTGTCCGACCGCGTCCGCCTTCACACTGGAAGCGCGCTTGCGATGCCCTTCGACGACGGCGGCTTCGATGCAGCCTGGATGCTGCATGTGGGCATGAACATCGCCGACAAGGCGGCACTCGCCGCGGAGGTCGCGCGCGTCCTGCGCCCGGGCGCGACATTCGGCGTCTACGACATCATGCGGACGGGCGACGGCGATCTCGATTTTCCCGTTCCATGGGCAAGCAGCCCGGACGACAGCGC
>JAYQUR010000474.1:0-2224 GCA_038148075.1 Alphaproteobacteria bacterium
GTGGCGCCGCCATTTGTCAAACGCATTCTGCCGCCGGATACTCCACGCAAACCAAGACCCCGGAGCATCCATGAGCAGCAATCCCCGAATTCCCTATCAGATGTCGAGCGAACGCCCGCCGCTCGAAGGACCCGGCGGCAAGTCCCTCCTCGTCCATCTCGTCGTCAACGTCGAGCACTGGCTATTCGATCAGGGAATGCCGCGAAAATACCTGACCGCACCGCACGGTCTCGAACAGATCCCCGATATCCCTAACTTCAGCTGGGCGGAATACGGAATGCGAACCGGTATGCCCCGCCTACTCGACTGTTTCGCGAGGCGCGGATTGCCGGCCAGCGTCAGCCTGAATGCCGGCGTGATCGAGGCCTATCCCTCCTGCGCGGAAGCGATGCGCGACGCCGGGTGGGAATTCATCGGCCATGGCGTGCACCAGAAATCGATCCAGGGCGAGAACGACGAAAAGGCCGTCATCGCCCTCGCTCTCGACATGATCGAGGCCTTCACGGGCACCCGGCCCCCGGGATGGCTGGGCCCGGGGCTGAAGGAAACTTTCGATACCCCCGACATCCTGAAGGAGCTCGGTGTCGAGTACGTGTTCGACTGGGTGCTCGACGACCTGCCGTGCTGGATGGCAACGAAACACGGTCCGCTGCTGTCGGTTCCCTATACGCTGGAGCTGAACGACAGCCCGGTCTACGCGGTCGAGCGACAGCACTCGTCGGAGATCCACGACAGGTTGGTGAGCACTCTCGAGGTCTTCGACCGAGAACTCGAAACCCAGCCGCGGGTTCTGACCATCGCCCTGCACCCGCACCTGATCGGCGTGCCGCATCGTTTCGTCTATCTCGAACGCATGCTCGATATTCTCCAGGCGCGAGAGGATGCAGTGTTCGTCGTCGGCCGGGAGATCGCGGACTGGTATGCCGCCGCCTGCCCGCCGCCCGCCTAGACGCACCGCCCATTGTTAACCAAGGCGTCCGAATAATTTTGTGCCGGTCGCGACCCGTCGTATCCTGTACACGCTGGCGTTTCGCCGGAAATGAACGGGTTTAAGGCAAGCGATGATGGTCATGAAAAGGTTAAAGGCGGCAGCGCTTGGTTTCCTGATTGTCGCAGCCGCTTCAGCGGGCGTCGCCGCGCGAGACGTGCCCGTCGATCTGGAACTCGTGCTCGCCGTCGACGTTTCCGGTAGCGTCGACGAGGTCGAAGCCGGGCTGCAGCGCGATGGCTACGTGAAGGCGCTGCGGCATCCGGACGTGCTCAACGCCATAAATTCCGGCTTTCTGCGCCGGATTGCCGTCACCTACATCGAGTGGGCGGGCATGGAGACGCAATCGACGGTCGTCGGATGGCGTCTCGTCGAGGACGAAGGAAGTGCCTACGCGTTTTCCAAGGAAATCGACGGCGCGCCCTTCACGCGAGGCCGTTTCACCTCGATCAGCGCGGCGATCCGTTACGCCGTTCCTCTGTTCGACTCCAACGGTTACGACGGCACGCGGCGGGTCATAGACGTTTCCGGCGACGGCGCCAACAATGTCGGCGGGCTGGTGACCGCCGCGCGCGATATGGCGGTTGCCCGCGGCATCACCATAAACGGCCTGCCCATCGTAAATGACCGGATGAACCGGTTCGGTCCGCAGATGAAGGACCTGGATCTCTACTATCGTCATTGCGTGATCGGCGGCACGGGGGCCTTCATCGTGGTTTCCAACGACTTCCAGTCGTTTGCGCGGGCGGTGCGCCGCAAGCTGGTCCTCGAGATCGCGGGGATCAGGCCGCCGCCGCGGCCCCTCTTTCGCTATGCCGCCGGCCCCGTTTCCCCGCCGTGCGATGCCGGCGAGCGCAACCTCCGCCGGAGGCTGATGAACCAGTTCTGAGGTTTGCGCGTCCCGCATGGGGTTATGGCTTTTTCTCCACGCCGGATTCGCGTAATCACTGATTGACCGACCGGATTGCCGGCCGCAATCCCGTTGACGGAGGAGACAAACGTGGCGCGCCTTTCGGGCACCCTGCATTCGGACGCCAAAGTGATCAGCCTCGTGTGCTTTCCGCACATGATGAGCCATGTCTACTGGCTCGTGATCCCGCCGATGTATCCGGTCCTGATGAGCGTCTTCTCGCTCAACTACACCGAGGCTGGCGCCATCATGACGGCCTTCGCCGCGGCGACCATGATCGCCCAGACGCCGGTCGGGTTTCTCGTGGATAAAGTCGGCGCCCGCAC
>JAYQUR010000475.1:0-2213 GCA_038148075.1 Alphaproteobacteria bacterium
CCCCCCCCCCCCCCCCCCCCCCCCCCCCCCCCCCCCCCCCCCCCCCCCCCCCGACTTTTCAAGCAGAAGACGGCATACGAGTTGCTGCGTAGTCTCGTGGGCTCGGAGATGTGTTTATGAGACAGATCGCTAACAGGGCAGTCACGGGCGCGGCGTTCGCGCCGATATTTGCCCACACCCAGAACAGCAGAACGGTGGTCAAGATCACGAGAACACCGGCATTCAATCGACGCCACCGGCTGTTTCGGGAAACCATGGATGCAACGATGAGCGCTAGCCCGCTGAAAAGGTAGATCATCGCGATGAAACCCAGCGCCAGGTTCCCGGAAAGACCACCCATGCTGCCGCTTTCCGCCCCGGTATCGCGAGCTAGCTGTCGCTCGTGAGGTTGGTCATCAGGCTCGACGTGTCCCACCGCCCGCCGCCGCGCGCCTGCACGGCAGCGTAAAACTGGTCGACGAGCGCCGTGACAGGCAAGCGCGCACCGTTCTGTTTCGCCTCGTCGAGGCAGATACCGAGGTCCTTGCGCATCCAGTCGACCGCGAAGCCGAAATCGAACTTGCCCTCGATCATCGTCGGCGCACGGTTCTCCATCTGCCAGGACTGCGCCGCACCGCCGGAAATCACCTCGACGGCGCGCTTCGCGTCGATACCCGCGCGCAGCGCGAAGTTCACGCCTTCCGATAACGCCTGGACAAGTCCCGCGATGCAGATCTGGTTGACCATCTTGGTCAGCTGGCCGTTGCCGGCCGGTCCCATGTGGATGATCGTCTTGCCGTAGGCTTCCATCGCCGGCTTCGCGGCCTCGAACGCCGCGTCATTCCCGCCGACCATGATCGTGAGCACGCCGTTCTCGGCCCCCGCTTGACCGCCCGAAACGGGCGCGTCGACGAATCCGATCCCCTTCTCCGCCGCCGCGGCCGCGACCTCGCGCGCGACGATGGCCGATGTCGTCGTGTGATCGACAAGCGTCGCGCCCTTTTTCATGCCGGCGAGCACGCCATCCTCTCCGTAGACGACCGAGCGCAGATCGTCGTCGTTGCCGACGCACATCATCACGAAATCGCAGCCCTCCGCCGCCTGCGCCGGGGTCGGATGGGCGGTGCCCTTGTGATCCCTGGTCCACTGCTCCGATTTGGCGCCGGTGCGGTTGTAGACGCGCACCGTCCAGCCGTTCGCGGCGAGATGGCCCGCCATCGGATATCCCATCACGCCGAGGCCGACGAACGCGGCCGTTCCCTTGTCGCTCATGTTCCCGGTTCCTCTCTTCGAACTCCGCGCATCATAGGCGCGCGAAGGGCGCGATCAACCGAACAGGACGTCGAGCGCCTCCTGAATGGGCGGACGCAGGTTTTCCCATGTCGCCTCGTCGGCGGTCAGCAGAAGACCGCCCTCGCCCGGCAGCCCGAGCCGGTACTCCGCGCCGTCGAGACAGCGGCTGAAGCCCCCCGCCTCCATATGCAGCAGGAAACCCGGCGCGTGATCCCAGACGCGCGTGCCGCGATAATGCGCGAAATGGATCTTCCCCGTCGCGAGAGAGCAGTAGTCGACCGCGATGCACCGGGTTGCGGTGACGCGGCCCAACAGCTTGGGCAGATCGGTCTCGCGCCTGACGCGACCGCCAAGCGAGCCTTCGAGGGCCGACAGCTCCCCGGGCGCCGTCGCCACGCTCAGCCGCTCGCCGTTGCGGAATGCTCCCGCCCCGCGCTCTGCGACGTACATCGCATGCTCGGTCGGCCGGAAGATCCAGCCCGAGATCACTTCGCGCCGGAGGACCAGCGCCACCATCACGCCGAAATCGGGACTGCCCTTGGCGAAATTTGAGGTTCCGTCGACCGGATCGAGAACCCAGACCGGCGCATCGCCGTCGAGCAGGTCGAGGATCGTCGGGTCCTCCTCCACCATCTCCTCGCCGACGACGACGGAGCCGTCGAGCAGACGCGGCAGCTCGCGCGCAAGAAACGCCTCCGCCGCCATGTCGGCGGCGGTGACGATCGAGCCGGGCCGCTTCTCCCAATGCTCCTCGTCCGCCAACGCATCGAAGCGCGGCATGATTTCTGCCGCCGTGACCTCGCGGATCAGGGCTTCGACGGTTTCGCTATCGGGTACGGTTAGAGACATCGTGGATTTATACAGCGCTTGCGGCTTCGGCGCAGTGAATCGGCAAAAAGAAACCGCCGCGGTTGCCCGCGGCGGTTTCCGCCGTTCAGAAG
>JAYQUR010000476.1:0-2211 GCA_038148075.1 Alphaproteobacteria bacterium
AACCACCGACACCCGCATTTTCAGTGCGATGCTCTACCAACTGAGCTACCTGGGCACGTCGCTTTTCAGCGAACGCAGCTTATAGGCAATATCGCCGCGCCTGTCCAGCCGCCGCGGCGTGGGTTAATCTATAATTTGTTTCAGGATTTTAGGGAGATACCAATGACCATCCAACACATCGGACCGGGCGAATGGAACAGCCGCGCGGTCATCCATGGCGGCTATGTCTGGCTGTCCGGAATCGTCGCCGGCGACAAGAAAGCGGGCATCCGGGAACAGACGGCGGACGTGCTGTCGCAGATCGACGGCTTTCTCGCCCAGGCGGGATCGGACAAGACGAAGATCGTCAGCGCGGTCATCTATATCGCGAAAATGTCCGACAAGGACGGGATGAACGAAGCCTGGATCGAATGGATGGGCGATGCCAACCCACCTGCCCGCGCCTGCGTCGGTGTCGAGCTGACCCCCGACACGCTCGTCGAGATCATGTGTCAGGCGGTTATCGGCTGATCCCCTGCCCGGTATCCCCGGCAGCGGCGCGCCTCAGTTGCGGTAGATGTCGTCGTCGGGGATCCGGTCTTCCATCCCGATATCGAATTCATCGGGCAGTTCTTCGGAAGGCACCGCATAGGCGCCGGTGAACCAGCGGCCGAGATCGACATCGGCGCAGCGCTTCGAACAGAACGGCCGGTGTTTCTTCGTCCGCGCATTGCCGCAGACAGGGCATTTGGGGTCGGTACTCACGTATCCAATTACTCCACAACGATGTCGTAATTGTCCCGACCGTATTCATTATCGGCGCGCAGGTCTATGGAGCGGCCCGTTTCGTCCTCCACCCCGTCGACCATCTCGCCGTAATCGGTTTCCAGCGAGTCGATCACATCGGGCGCGGCATAGACCACGATCTCGCCCGGCGGCACGACGCCCGCCTCCCGCTTCAGCGCCCGCAGGATATCGATGGACGCCGCGTCGAGAGACTTCACCCGCCCTGCCCCGCCGCAGGCCTTGCAGATTTCCGTCATGGTATGGAGCAGCGGCTCCCGCCGCCGGCGGCGGGTAATCTCGACCAGCCCCGCCTCGGTCACGCCCAGCACGCGGGTCGGATTGCGGTCCCGGCCGGTGACGTCGTCGAGAATATCGATGACGGTATTCCAGTGGTCGTCGCTTTCCATATGGATCAGGTCGATCACGATCAGCCCGGACAGGTTCCGCAGGCGGATCTGGCGGGCCGCTTCCCTCGCCGCTTCCGAATTCGTGCGCAGCGCCATCTGTTCCAGATCGGACGCCGCATCGAAGCGCCCCGAATTCACGTCGATCGACGTCAGCGCCTCGGTCGTCTCGATCACCAGGCCGCCGCCTGACGGCAGGTCGATGCGGCGCCGGCAGGCGCGTTCGATTTCCTCCTCGATGCCGTATTGTTCTAACATCTGCTGCGGGCCGGTATGCAGGGTGACGCGCTCGGTCATGCCCGGCATCACGCGTTCGCAGAACCGACGCGCCGAGGCGGCCGCCGTACCGTCATCGACGTGAATCCGGTCGATGCCGTCCAGCGCGTGGTCGCGCAGGACCCGCAGGACCGGATCGATATCCGCATGGACACAGGACGGCGCCCTGATCGTGGTGCGGGCATCCTCGATGGATTGCCAGGTGTCCATAAGTTCCTCGCGGTCGGCGGCGAGTTCCTCTGCGGTGGCGCCGACGGACGCGGTGCGCAGAATGAAGCCCTCGCCCGGCATTGCGATACCGGCCATCAGGGCGGTCAGGCGCTCGCGCTCGGCCTCGTCCTCGATCTGGCGGGAAATCATCACCCGGTCCTGGCCCGGCGCATAGACAAGCGAGCGTCCCGGCAGGGTCAGCCGGCGCGAAAGCTGCACGCCCTTGGTGCCGATGGCGTCCTTGGTGACCTGCACGAGGATCGCCTCGCCCTCGTGCACCGGCGCGGATGTTTCCCCGTTGCCGCGGCGGTTGTCGTCTAGGCCAAGAAAGCCGGACTTGCCGAGCCCGATATCGACGAACGCCGCCTCCATCCCCTTCATCACCCGCTCGACGCGGCCGAGATAGATATTGCCGACGACGCTCGCCCGCTCGGTGCGCTCGACGATCAGGTCGATCAGGACGGACTCGTCCATCAATGCGGCGCGCACTTCCGCCGCCATCACGTTTATAAAAAGTTCCTGGCTCATGAATGGCTCATCCGGCGGGTGATATGAC